>CALVZR010000085.1 GCA_944372565.1 uncultured Clostridia bacterium
GAAGATACCGCAAGTCTGAAAACAAACGGCACATACGGCATCTGGCTCGAACAGCCCGTTGCGTCTGATTTTGATAATTATAAACTGTATATCGACGAATTCGCCATTCTGAAAGCCCTGTAAAAGGCTGAAACTAAAAAATAAAGCGCGCGCTCTCACGCCGTGAGAGCGCGCGCTTTTTCGTTGCGCTAAATGAGACGATTGCCGAAAAGCGTCGAAAAAGGGCGGAAAAACGCGTATTTACGCGACGAAAATAAAAATTTGTCGAATAATCGACGTTCGGCGAAAAATCGCTTTCCATCGCATTGCCGCGCGTTTTTTGTGCGTTTCGCGCGATTTCGGGGAAAACAGGCGGAAAACCGCGGATACGGGGAATCGTTCGTTTCCCAAAAAGCCGCGCCCCCTATTTTCCCGAAAATTCGCACATATTTTTGCGGTAGCGGCGGGGCAGATAACCGTCCTGCTGGCGGGGGTGCGGGCGCTCCTTCACGTCGGCGGCGGCAAAATAACTTTTCCACAGCGCCGCAACGCCGTCCCCGCAATCCTTTTCGGAGATTTCTTTCTCCGAGGAAAAAACCGCCGCCCGCTTGCCGTCCCATGCGGCGAACCGCCCGCGGCGCGCGTCGTGGATGAGAAAGGGCAGATTGCCCAGCCGCCGCGCGAAATGGGGCAGGAGAAGATCGGCAATGTCGTTATCCGGCTCGAAACGCGCGTAAAGCACCCCGCCGCGGTCGGAAAAACGCAGAAAACCCGTAAAGCGGTGGCGTTCGGTGCGCACCCGCTCGACGAGCGTGATAAAGGGCATCACTTCCAAATAAGCGAAATCGCGGGAAATATACCGCTTTTCCCGCAGCGTCCGCTTGACATAGCTAAAACAGATATCTGCCTTGTCCGCTTCTGCCGAGCGCATGGCGGTTTCGATTTCGTCCGCCGCCCGCCTGCCCGCGAGGGAAAGGACGGCGTTTTCCACCCGCTCCGCGCGGGCGGGGTCGCTCTCCACGCGGATAAATTCGGTATCGAACCCGCTTTGCATGGCGGAAAGCGAGGAAATTCTGCTTTTTGTGTTCTTATCCGCATACGCGCGGAAAATCGCGGAATACAGCCCCTCTATATTGTCGTCGCAAAGATAAACGGTCATATTTCCCCCGTGATCACGCTCTTTTCGATCTCGTTTCCCGTAAGGAAAGAGAGCTGCTCGGCGTTTTCGTTCGTTTCCTGCAAGGCGAGCAGGGTTTTCATTCTGCCGAAATTTTCCTCTCCGAAAAATTTTCCGTCCGCCGTGATGAAGTGTTTCGCCCGTTTGAGCACCACGCGCATCTTTTTCAGATCGTCGAAGGTGAGGCGGGTGCGGCGGCGCGCCTCGCGGATGCGGTAGGCGCTGCGGATGCCGATGCCCGGCACGCGCACGAGCATTTCCACGGGCGCGGTGTTCACTTCCACGGGGAAATTTTCCATATGCCGCACCGCCCAGGCGCATTTCGGGTCGTATTCCTCGTCTAAAAAGCCGTCCTCGCGCACGATCTCCTCGGCGGTGAACCCGTAAAAGCGGAGCAGCCAGTCCGCCTGATACAGCCTGTGTTCGCGCAAAAGATTCGCGCTCTTCGCGGGGAGGTAGCGGCTTTGGGGATTCACGGCGATATAGGCGGAATAATAAACGCGCTTTAAGGAAAACGCGTCGTACAGCCCTTGGCTGAGCCGCAGGATCTGCCCGTCCGTTTCGGGGCTGGCGCCCACAATCATTTGCGTGGTCTGCCCCGCGGGCAGAAATTTTCCCGCGCCCCTGCCGCGCGCGTTTTCCTTAAAATCCGCGGAGGAGAGCAGCCGCATGGGCTTTACGATGGCGTTTTTGCTCTTCTGCGGGGCGAGCAGTTTCAGGCTGCGCTCGCTGGGAAGTTCTATATTGAAACTCATACGGTCCACGTATGCGCCCGCCCGCTGGATGAGCAGCGGATCGGCGTTCGGAATGCCTTTTAAATGGATATAGCCGTTGAAACGGTAGAGTTTGCGCAGGCGGATGACGGTATCGAGGAGCAGTTCCATCGTCCTGTCGGGGGAGATTTCCACCGCGGAGGAGAGAAACAGCCCTTCGATATAGTTCCGCTTGTAAAATTCCGCCACGAGTTCGCAGATTTCTTCGGGGCTGGCGGAGGCGCGGGGCACGTCGTTACTGCGGCGGTTCACGCAGTACTGGCAGTCGTAAGCGCACTTGTTGCTCAGTAAAATTTTCAGAAGGGAAACGCACCGCCCGTCCGAAGTGAAGGAATGGCAGATGCCGCCGAACGCGGCGTTTCCCAGCCCGCCGGGGACGTTCTGCCGCCGCGAACCGCTCGAAGAACAGGAAACGTCGTATTTTGCGGACTGCGTTAAAATAATCAGCCGCTTTTCGTCTATCATGCAAAAGCCTCCGTCGATTTTGCAAACATTTGTTTACAGTATAGCACTGCAAAAAGAGAAAGTCAAACAAATGTTTGCGTTTTTACAAAAACTTCGGCGAACGCAAAGGGGAGAGAAAAACATATATTGCAGTAAAACCAAAAGGGGGTGAAGGAGATGAAACCCATTCGTCTGGACCTGCCGTATCCGCCGCTCGATTGTATCGGCTGCGATTTGCAGAGCGCGCGCATCATATTCCCCGCTTATGCGACGGCGCACGGAGAACTTACGGCGGTTTTGCAATATATCTATCATTCTTTCCGCTTCGGCTGCCTCGAAGACAGGCAGACGGCGGAAACGCTGGCGGGCATCGCCGTTGCGGAGATGCGGCATTTCGATATTTTAGGGGAAATGCTGCTGCGCCTCGGCGTGGATCCCGTATATACGACCGATCTGCCTGGCACGCCGTTCAATTTTTATTCGGCTTCGGCGGTGAGTTATTCCAAAACGCCGAAAAAGATGCTTATGGACGATTTAAGCGGCGAACTGTGCGCGGTGCAGACCTACGGCAGAATGCTTTCGCGTCTGTGCAACGAAGACGTGGCGGCGGTCATCGCGCGCATCAAGATGGATGAAGAACTGCACGTGCAGGTTTTAAAAGAGAGGATGAACGCATTGTTTTGCGGCGGCTGCTGCTGAAAGGCGCAGCCCGATAGAAAGGGGTTTACATAAATACGGATCGGCGTATTTTTGAGTGCGCGGATCTGTTTTTTTCTCCGAAAAGCGAAAATTTTTGAAAATGTATGTAAAATCACCTTACAAAACGGATTTTTATATGTATAATGGATGCAAAGCGAAAAACGCAGGGAGGATACAATATGGAAACGCAAAAGGAACGGGAACTCGTACGCGAAAGGATGAGGGGGTGCCTGCTCGTAGGGGCGATGGGCGACGCGCTGGGAAGGAAGGCGGAATTTTTATCCTGGGAGGCACTCAAAGCGGAATACGGAGCGGGCGGAGGCCGCGAATTGGAAAAGGAC
>CALVZR010000086.1 GCA_944372565.1 uncultured Clostridia bacterium
GAACGATTCCAACGCGCGCATCCTGCAGATGTGCTGCGACTACGGCGTGAGCGAAAAGGCTATCCGCGCGGTGCGGCCGGACGGCGTGCCCAAGGGCAGAAAATTTGAACTGAGCGCCTCCAACGCCGTTCTCTACGCGCTGATTAAAAAGGCGGGGGACGAGGTTGCGGGGGAGAAATTTTCCTGTGCCGTGGAGGACATCCTCAAATTCTGCAAAAAGGAAGAGGACTGGCAGAAAGAAGCGCAGAGCGGTTTTTACGTGGCGCACACGAAGGAAGATATTTACTATAAATATCTTGCGGAGTTCCGCCCCTCGGAAAAGAGCGCGGCGGTGTTCGCCACCATCGCGCGCGAAAATCTCGATTATAAATACGACCCCAAAACGCAGTACGATTATATCATCAAAATCTTCACGGACGAGATTCTGAGCGTCATCAACGACGCGGGCGGCAAAAAAGAGACGGAAATGCTCGCGGACGGCTATTACAAACTGCTCAAATATATCGACGTGAACAACAAGACCTTCATGTGCGAACGGCTGAAATTTATGGGCGATTATATGCTGAGTTCGCGCAATTTCGCCCTTGCGGAAAAGTTCTACGATTACGCCGTGAGCGAAAACCAGCTGGACGGCGAGCTGTACTGGAAGCGCCTGCACGCGAAGTTCGGCGCGGTGAACACGATAGAGCTCATCCTTTCCAAACGGAAGATCGAGGACGACCCCGATTTCGATTCCGTGCTCAAACTCGTGGACGAGGACCAGGCCGCCACCTACCTCAAAGTGCCCAACAAGCAGGAATACCTGATGCAGAAGCGCTCTTTGAAATCCCTTCTCAAAAAGAAAAAGGATTTTATCCCGAGCGAGGACGTGGGTATGCTGTTCACCTGCAGCGACGAGGAATTTAAAACCTATCTCGACGAACTTGCCGTAACCGAGCAGAAGGAACAGCAGAAAAAGAAAGAAAACCGTAACCGCGCCATCGCGAAAACGGGGGTGACGGGCGTGGCGATCGTATTGTTCCTCGTTTCGCTCGTGTTCGTGGCGGCGGCAGTGCTCGCGGCGCTCCGTTTCGATGTGATCTACAATCTCGTGCAGATCGGCGACAGCGCCGAACGTCAGATGCACCTTGCAAACAAAGCCGCGCTCGTCATAACGGCGGGCATGGCGCTGGTGTATCAGATCATCAACGTGGCGAAACTCAACAAGAGCAAGCTGGGCGCCACCATCGTGGCGCAGATCGCGGCGATCGGGCTGATCATCCTTTCGGACTTCGTGCTCATACAGCTGTATAACTTTTCGGATATCATCGCTTGGGGCATCGCGATCGGCGCGTTCGGGTTCATGCTGATGTACCTCATCTGGCAGGCTGCCGCCGACCCCGACTTTTCCGACGAGGCGTTTTCCGCCCTCGGAAAATCGCTTTCCACCTTCGGCATCGCGCTGTTGTTCCTCGGTCTGCCCTGTTTGTTCAGTGAAAAAATTACCGCATTTGTTCAGGTAGTGCTCATTATCTTTATGGGTATTGGTATGATTGCCGCAATGGTTTGGGATAAGGCGGATGAAGGTTGCGGGCGCGCATGGATCACGACAGCTATCTATGCCGGTGTTCAAGTTGTTTTGGGAATTGTTTTTGCTATCGTAAATGATATTTTTGGCTCCATCACGATAGGCGGGATTATTGTAGCAATAATAATTATTGCAGCACTAATCTACGGGTTCATAAAGTGGTTGAATTTTTCAGGGAGTATATGAGCAAAAGACCGCCCGGCTCGGCGGTCTTTTTTCGTTCGGCGGAGGATTTTTTTTCGGAAAAAAACGCCCCGCGCGGCAAAAAAACTTGCCAAACGGGGGAAAAAAAGATATAATGGTGCGCGAAGGTTTTCGGAAAACACTTCGCTGCCGAGGGCGCTTATCCCGTTTGCGGGATAAAATTCATAAAAAAAAAAAAAAAAAGAACAACCGAGGTACAATTGTATGAACAAACCGACAAAGATGTTGACGCGCGCGGGCGTGATCGCCGCGCTCTACGTCGTGCTCACTTTCATAGTGCTGCCCGTAGCGAGCGGCGCGATCCAGTTCCGCCCGAGCGAAGCGCTCACCGTGCTGCCCCTGCTCTTTGCCGAGAGCGTGCCCGCGCTCTTCGTCGGCTGCCTTGTCGCCAACCTCATCGCGGGTACGGCGGTGCAGGATATCGTGTTCGGCGCGCTCGTTTCCCTGCTTGCGGCTCTCCTTACCCGCGCGTGCTGCAAAATGAAGGGCAAAGGGGCAAAAATCGCGGCGGGGGGGATCTTTCCCGTCGTGCTCAACGCGTTTTTGCTGCCGCTCATCTGGATGTGGGCGTACGGCGCGCTGGAATTTGCCTATTTCGCGCAGGTGGGGCTGCTGCTCCTTTCGCAGGGCGTGGTGGTGTACGGGCTGGGCATTCCCCTGTATTTGTCGATGACGAAGGCGCAGGAGCGCTTTCCCGCCGTGTTCGGCTACGAAAACAAGAACGCGCGCGGATAAAAAACGCGGATAAAAAAACCGCACGGAACATTTCCGTGCGGTTTTTCTTTACGCCCTCCTCGTTACGGGGCGGAAAAGCGCCCAGTAAAGAAGCATCCATACGCCGCTCACGCCGACGATGGTGTAAATCACCCTCGAAGCCACGCTCGCCGCGCCGAAGATCCAAGCGACCAGATCGAACGAAAACACGCCTACGAGCAGCCAGTTGAGCGCCCCGATCAGCGTGAGGACGAATGCGATCACAGTTACGATTTTCATAATGTCATTTACCTCCGCTTATGCGTGCCGAAGAAAAACTGCCTTGCGGCCTGTCTGCCTTTTTCGGGCGCATTGCCGCGGCGGGTTTTTTACGGTACGATATTGGTATTGCCGAAAGCGGGGGTTTTTATACGCAAACCCGCAAAGGACGCCCGAAAACCGCGAAAAAAGCCGAAAAGGCCGCGCATTTCCCGGCGGCGGGGTCAGCGCGCCACGTTTTCCAAAATCATCTTGTCGAAAGACACGCTTTCCACGAAGTCGTCCGGCAGGAATTTCACGTGATTGTATTTCGCGTAGTTGAAGATGTGGGGTTTCACGATGACGGGGGAAGGCTCGTCGATGAGGCGGCACGCCTCATATACATGGCGGTGAAATTCCGCATAGTCCATCTTGCCGTCGTATTCATAGACCGCCTGTTTCACGATCTTTCCGTCTTTGAGTGTTTTGATCCAGATTCTCAGCATAAAATGATTTTAGCACAAAAGCGCCCGTTTCCGCAAGCGCGCGCGGGCGAAAAAACGAATTTTCGGGAAAAACCGCGGGAGGAAAGAGAAAAGATTTTCAAATAGGTTGAAGTTTCGGAAGGTTTGTGCTAAAATAAACAAAAAGGAAAGAGGGTGATTTTTATGAAGAAATTACGGGAAGATCTCATCAAACTGCTCAAAAACGACGCGCGTTATACGCCGGCGCAGCTCGCCGCCATGCTCGGCGAGAGCGAGGAGCGGGTGGAAAAGGAGATCCGCGAGATGGAAGATAAGGGAATCATCGTGAAATACACCGCCATCACGAACAGCGAGATGATTACGGAAAACATTGTGGAAGCGCTCATCGAGGTGCGCGTTACGCCCAAAAAACTCAAAGGGTTCGACGCCGTGGCGGAGGAGATCAACCGTTTCGAGGAGGTGCGCAGCCTCTATTTAATGAGCGGCGGCTACGACATCGCGGTGTTCGTGGAAGGCAAAACGCTCACCGACGTTGCGCGTTTCGTTTCCGATAAACTTTCCGGCATGGAGGGCGTTTTGAGCACCGCCACCCATTTTATCTTAAAAAAATACAAAATAGAGGGGCAGATCACCTATAAAACGGACGATCCGGACAGGCAGATCATACACGCATGAGAGATTTCATCACCGATAAACTGAAAAACATCAAGCCTTCCGGCATCCGTAAATTTTTCGATATCGTGGCGGCCTCCGGCGGGAAGATCATCTCTTTAGGCGTGGGCGACCCGGATTTTTCCACGCCGTGGGAAATCCGCAACGCCGGCGCGCTCTGCCTGCAGAAGGGCATCACGCACTATACGTCCAACATCGGCCTGCCGGAACTGCGCGGGGAGATCTCCCGCTATCTTGCCGACCGTTTCCGCGTGCGTTTCATGGCGGACGAAATTATGCTCACCATCGGCGCGAGCGAGGCGATAGACCTTACTCTTCGCGCCGTGACGGAAGAGGGGGACGAGGTGCTCATCCCCGACCCCAGTTACGTTTCCTACGCGCCCTGCGTGCAGCTTTGCGGCGGCACGCCCGTCGCCGTGCCCTGCTCGGCGGAAAACGGGTTCAAACTCACGCCCGGAATGCTCGAAAAAAAGATCACGCCAAAAACCAAGGCGCTCATTTTTCCCTATCCGAACAACCCCACGGGGGGCATTATGGAGCGGGAATATCTCGAAGCCCTCGTTCCCGTGATCTTAAAGCACGATCTGCTCGTTATATCCGATGAAATCTACGCCGAACTCACCTACGGCGGCAGACACGTTTCCATTGCGGAATACGAAGAGCTCAAACACAACGTCGTGCTTATCAGCGGCTTTTCCAAGTCGTTCGCAATGACCGGCTGGCGGCTGGGGTATCTGTGCGCCGAAAGCGGGCTTTTGCAAGGCATTTTGAAAATTCATCAGTACACGACCATCTGCGCCCCCGTTATGAGTCAGTACGCCGCCCTCGAAGGGCTGAAAGAGGGCGCGAAGGACGATTTTTCCTTCGTGGCGGAAATGCGGGAGGAATACGACCGCCGCCGCAGGTTCTTATATTCGTCGCTCAACGCGATGGGGCTGAAATGTTTCGAACCGAAAGGCGCGTTTTACATCATGCCGAGCGTGGCGCACCTGCACATGACGGGCGAGGAATTCGCGAGCAGGCTGCTCGAAGAGGAAAAAGTCGCCGTCGTTCCCGGGGACGCTTTCGGGGAGAGCGGGGAATATTTCGTGCGCTGTTCTTACGCCACGAGCATGGAACAGCTTTCCGAAGCCGTGCGGCGCATGGAGGCTTTCGTGAAAAGACAGGAGAAGAGAAAATGAACATCTGGCACGACATCGAAGAGAGCAGGATCTCTCCGCGGGAGTTCATCGCGGTGGTGGAGATCTCCAAGGGCGGCAAGCAGAAGTACGAAATGGACAAGACCACGGGGCTTTTGATGCTCGACAGGATTTTATATACTTCCACGCACTATCCCGCCAATTACGGCTTTATCCCGCGCACGCTCGCCGACGACGGCGACCCGCTGGACGTGCTGATTTTATGCAGCGAGGAACTGCTGCCGATGAGCCTGGTGAAATGCTATCCCATCGGCGTGATCCTTATGAACGACAACGGCAGCGTGGACGACAAGATCATCGCCATCCCGTTTTCCGACCCCACGTACAGCAATTTCAAAAGCATACGGGATCTGCCCAATCACATTTTCGAGGAGATGCGGCACTTTTTCACGGTGTATAAGCAGCTCGAAAACAAGGAAACCGCCGTCGATTCCGCTATGGACGCGGACGAGGTGGTGCGCATCATTTCCGCGTGCATTCAGAACTACCGCGCGCACCGCAGGGAACTCGTAAAATAAACGGTATTGAAACAATATAGAAAAGCGCCTGACTCCGCCCCGGAAATACGGGACGGAGTCAGGCGCGTAAAGAGGAAAACAAATGAAGTACATCTTTCAGTTTCTGCTCATTCT
>CALVZR010000087.1 GCA_944372565.1 uncultured Clostridia bacterium
CGGTGCGCAATTTTCCGCACATCGTGACAAACCGCTACACCGACGAACTGTATAACGACGGCGAGGGCGTGAAATACTGGGTGCCGCTCTTCGACGATTTCAATTCGGTCGCGCGGCAGGAACTTTACGAAAATTCGGGCGTGGAATACTGGTGGTACGGCTGTATCGGGCCGAACAACCCGTTCCCGACCTATCAGCTGGACGATTATCTCATCACTTCCCGTATCGTGAGCTGGATGCAGAAAGATTACGGCGCCAGCGGCAATCTGTTCTGGGATACCTGTTTCTGGGTGGAATACCGGGACGGCACATATACGAGGAAAGATCCTTACACCGCTTCGCCCGAACATTTCCCCGGCGACAACGGGGACGGTTTCCTGTTTTATCCCGGAACGAAGTACGGCATCGGGCCCGTGGCGTCCATCCGCCTGCACAGCATCCGCGACGGGCTGGAAGAATACGAGATCTTAAACGAACTGGAAGAAAATTATGCCGCGAAAGGCTACGATGCAGACGGCATTTTACAGACGCTTTACAAAAAACTTTACAGCAACGCGCAGGTGAACGGCGAAGTGATGGAAGATACTTCGATTTTCTCCGAAACGAGGGAAGAACTGATGGTTCTCGGACAGATGAATCAGACGTTCGGCGCCTATATCGGCGAAGTTGCGGAGAACAGCACCGAGGTGCGTTTCACCGTTGCCGCGGAAAAGGACGTGAAGGTGAAACTCAACGGGCAGACAGCCGAACCCGTTGCGGAAAACGGCGGTTTATACGAATATGAGTGCGTCGTCAGGCTCGATCAGGACGAAAACGCTTTTCAAATGGAACTCGAAAGGGACGGCAAGAGCATGGTTTATACCCATTCTCTCGGCGGAAAGAGCGTGCTGTTCAACGCCGTGGAAACCGAAGAAGACGCAAAACTCTTCACTGCGGAAGGCGGAACGGTAAGCTTGGTCAGCGCTTCCGTGATGGGATCGGAAGGCAACGCCCTGTGTGTCGATCTGCCCGCGGCGACGGAAAAGACTTCCGAAATGCGTTTCACGACTTCTTTCGATGCGCTGAAAACGGCGTCTTCTCTGGCGGTGGAAATTTACAATCCTTCCGATATGAACGTGCCCTTGGTCATTTACGTCGATACGAGCGGTTCGGATATTCTGCGCCCCGTATATTCGGGAACGTTGCTGCACGGAAAAACGGTGGCGGAACTCTCGTTTGCCGATTTCAACTGGTCGAGTTACGGCGATGCGGAAAGTCTGGTTTTCCGTATCGGCTCCATAGGAGACGCGGCAAAAACGCTGTATTTCGATAATTTTGTGTTAAAAGGATAGGTGGAAAATGAAAAAATTTCTGATATGCGCGCTGTGTTTGGCGCTGCTCGTACCGATCGGCGGCTGTAATCAGGACGGCGGAGAAACGGAGCTGGACATAAATAACAATCTTCTGCTCTGCGATTTTGAATCGCAGGACGATCTGAATCTGCTTTCGGGCGGAAACTATTTCGGAAAATACGTACTCAACGAAAACGCGCAGTACGTGAAAAGCGGGGGAAAATCCCTCGCGCTCACGCCCACGGGATACGGGCTGGAGGATTCCGCCGATCCGTATCTCATCGTGCAGCCGTGGAAAGCCGATGAAAAATACGGCGATTTTGCCTCGGTGGAAGGGGTTCAGTTCGATATCTTCAACGCCAATGCGGAAGATAAGGAAATCGAAGTCTGCCTGCTTTACGGCACGGCGTCCGACGATCTGGAAACGCCGAAAATCAAATATACGCTCGCGGCGGAAAAATGGACCAAGGTCATCTATAAAAACGATACCGAGAATTTCGACCTGATCTACGATCTGGCGGATTTACGGGAAATCCATATTTATTTCGAAAACGTAGCCGTGCTGGAGGAGGAAAAGAAAAACTATTACCTCGACGATTTCCGGCTCTGCTATGCGGAAGAAGATCTGCCGAAAGCGAATATCGCGTTGGACGAAAACGAATTCTGCACCTTTGAAAAGGACTATCAGGAATTCATCACCTATACAAGCGGCTACGGCGCTTACAACAGTTATGTCCCCGCGCTCAGCCTGAACAAAGACGCGCTGTATGCGAAAGAGGGCACCCGTTCGCTCAAAGTGGACTGCCCGCACGGCGCGAAACAGGACGGCAGCTGGATCATGTTCCGCTTTTCGGATAAACTGATCAAGGCGGCGGATTTCGCAAAATATCAGGACGATTGTTCTTTCGTATTCGACGTATATAACGATTCCCCCGTATCCATGCGCATGGAACTCGATTTCTTTGCGGACGGGCGCGACACGCATGCCGTAAACTTCTACGCGGCGCCCGGCGAATGGACGGAAGTACGGGTGTCGCTTGCCGACGTGAACGAAACGCTCAAGCCCAAAAAGGAGAGCGGGGAAACGGACGAGGATGTGGCGAACAAACCTTCCGGCTGTGAAGCGCTGAACGGTCTGGCGGTCATCTGGGGCGAATTCCCCGGAGATTCCCCCGCGGACGACAGGGTGTATTATTTCGATAACTTCCGTTTTGAAAAAAACGCATAAGGAGGAAAGAAAATGAAGAGAAGGGCAAAGCGGGTGCTGTCCGTATCGCTCGTTGCGGCGTGTATCTGCTGCGCGGCGGCATTTGCGGCATGCAACAACGCTAAGATCGCGGAGTTTTCGGTTATCGGCGAAGTCACGGTGGAACTCGGTTCGGAATACCATATTCCCGCCGTCGTCGCCGTCGACGAAAACGGAAAGGAATATCCCGCCGAATATGTTGTGAAACAAGGCGGAAACACGGTGGAAACCGTAGGCGACAAACTGACGGCGGCATCGACAGACGGGTACGTGATCACCTATACGGTTACGGTGGGTAAGGAAATACGTTCGGTGGAGACAAAAGTGAACGTGCAGGACACCACCGCGCCGACCGTCTATTTCAAGGAAACGAGCGTGCGCGTTCCCGTAGGCGAGGCCGCGGCGCTTCCCGAATATGCAGTGCAGGATTTTTCCGCGATCGCGGAAAAGACCGTTACCGCACATTTCAAAAACGCGGACGAAGGGCAACCGGTGGAAGGGGAAACTTTCACGCCGGAAGAAGAAGGCTTTTACAGGATCGACGTCGCGGCGAAAGACGCGCTCGGCAACGAGGGGAGCGGCAGCGCTATTCTGTTCGCCTATGAGGAAAACGGGAGCGACGTTCTGACCGACGTGATCGAAGATTTTTCTTCCGGGTACGATTCTTCCTTTCTCTATTCCAAAGAACAGGGACAGGTGAGCATTTCCCCGTATATCGACGGGGATAAAGTATCCATCGAGGCGAACACCAACGGCAATTACTGGCCGAATATCAACATTTCGGGCGAAACGCTGGAAAAATACACCGCGATGTACGGCAAAGTTCTGCTCACGGTATATAATGCGGGCGCATTCGCGCACCAGATCTACTATCAGACGGGAGAAGACGCTTATAACCGTTTTGAAATCCCGGCGGGCGGCAGGGGGAATATCGAATTTACTTCCGAAACCATCGCATGGCATCGCAATAAAGGGGAAGATATCACGCTTGTCGTGATGAACGACCCCGCCAACGGAAACAACGAGATGTTCTCCGTGTATTTCGAGGAAATGAAGGGAAGATTTTCCGAAGAACAGGTCATTTATACGGGCGACAGCGTGCAGATTACCTCCCTTTATGCGGGTATCGATAAACTCGCGGGCAAAACCGCCACGGGGTTCGAGGTGTATTATGAGGGCGAAAAGACCACGGACGGCGTGCTGGAAAATTCCTTCTCGCCCATGCGGAAAGGGGAATATCGGGTGCACGTGCTGTTCGGAAACGACGGATGCGCGGCGTTCGACTTCGAAGCGCGGGAAAGGCAGATGTCCTTAAACGAGAATTTTGAAGGCGACGTGGATACCTCGGTATTTACATTCACGGGCACGAGTATGGTCGCGGGGGCGTCGTCTTTCGCTCCCGAGGGGGAAAACGCGCTGATCGTATCTTATTCGGCTGCCGCGCACGGCTGGCCGCGTGTGGAAATCGATTGGACGTATCTGCAGCAATTCGTAAAACAATACGATTATATTTCCTTAACGGTATATAACGGCGGGCAGAACCTGCATCAGTTCTACATCGAAAAAGCGGACAGAAACGCGCTGCGCAGATACGACGTCGCGCCGCAGACTTCGGCGGAGATCCGCATTTATAAAGACGAATTACAGGAGTTGATCGACAGCGGATACAATCTCTGCATCGTCACGTTCAACGATAATTCCCTCAACGGAAAGGCGGAGGATTCCTATTTCCTCATCGATGCGCTGCACGGCGGATTTTCCGATCTGAACGCGCGGGAAAACGAGGAGATCAACCTCGGACACGTTTTCGGAAAAACCGTTTTTGAAATGTTTGATGACCACGAGATCGCCCTTTACGACGCTTCCGGCAAGGAAGTGGCGGGTGCGGTGAGCGACCAAAACACCGTTTCCCTGCCCGCAGGGGAATATACGGCCGTCCTTACGGCGAAAAAAGCGTTTTATGCCGACGGGAGATTCGAAGCCAGCCTGCACGTGCGCGGCGCGGACTACGAATTAAGCTACGGTTTTGAAGACGGTGTGGCGGGCAGTAAATACGGTTACGATTTGTTCAGTACGGATTTCACGAAGACGAACGCGCTCATATCCGACACCGCCGCGGGGGCGAGCGAAGGGACGAAGAGCCTTGCGTTCGATTTCGACGGCGTGAACGACGGTTATCCGTATTTCGTCATCAAAAATTCCGTGCTCAAAGATTTTTACTATCTCTACGGCGAAATGCACTTCGATTTATACAACGCGGGCGCAAAGACGCATGAAAGTTATTTCGAATATCTTTCCGGCGGAACGGTGCAGTATCTGCGCGTGAATTTAAATCCCGCGGAGCGGCTGACGATCAGCCTGAACGGCGAAATGCTTGCGTATTTTGCGGAAACGGGGAAAGATCTGGAATTCAATATCATGAATGAGGGCGGCACCGCCGCCTACGAGGGCGCGCGTTTTACGGTGTATCTCGATAACGTCCGCGGCGGAAATTAAAAATTTCTGACGGCGGCGCCGGGAAAAATTCGGAATCTCCCGCGAAGCGGGAAAATATAAAAGGAGGAAAAGAATGAAGAAAAAGTATTTACAACCGTCTGCGGAAACCGTATTGTTTGCTGCGGGCGACGCATTGCTCAATTCGGGCGTTGTTGCAATCGATGAGGATTTCGGCTCCTGGCCGGAAGAGTGGGGGAACTGATATGACGAAGATGATGAAGAAAATCAGTATAGCGTTTTTGGCTGCGGCGCTGCTGCTGTGCGGTTCGGCGCTGGCGTTGACGGGCGTTTCCGCAAACGAGAGCGCGGGCGCGTTCGAGATGGAAACGGGGGCGGAAGTCCGCTTGGACGATCCGAGCGGCATCCGTTTCATCACGAAGGTGGATCAGGCTTTTATAGACAATCTGGAAGCGGAGAATCCGGATAAGGAAATTTCTTTCGGTACGGAGATCAAGCCGGAGGGCAAAGACGTTGCTCCCCTCGATATCCCGCAGACCGTATGGGCGGCGGAAAGCACGGAAACCGTGAAATATTTCAAAGCCGTGCTTACGGATATTCCCGAATCGCAGTATCTTACAAAGCTCACCGCCACGGCGTATTATGCGGTGGACGGGGTGAAGACTTATGTTGAAAATCCGCAGACGCGTTCCATCGCTTACGTTGCGAGCGCGGCGATCGCCGCGGGTAACGACAGCGCGGAACTTACCGCCATTATAGACGCCGCGGTTGCGGAGATCTCTTTGGAAGAGGATTTCACGCTGAACGTCGGCGAAGAAAAAACGCTTGCCGTTACGGGCGGGGAAGATCTCGTTGTGAAATTTTCCACGGATAACGACGCTGTGGCAACGGTGGACGAAAACGGCGTTGTCAGCGCCGTAGGCGCGGGCACGGCGAACATCACCGCCACGCTCGGCAGCAGAACGGACAGCGTTTCGGTTACGGTCGAAAATCTGAAGAAATTGTTCTACAGTTTTGAAGACGGTACGGTAGGAGAAGAATACGATTCTACAAAATTTACGACCAACAGCAACGGGACGAACTGTTTTGTTACGGAAGTGGTTCTTGGTGCAGCAGACGGAACAAAGAGTTTGGCGTTCAATTTTGACGGAATCAATGACGGCGGTCCGACGATCGTTATCAAAAATCAGGTGATACAAGATTTCTACAATGCGTTCGGATCGATGTCCTTTACCTTGGCGAATAACGGATCGAAATTCCACGAGGGGTATTACGAAACGCCGAGCGGGGCATTCCGTCACGATATTGCCGCAAAATCGGCAAAAGAGATCACTGTTCCCGAAGCGCATATGAAAGAACTTGTCGATAACGATATGGACTTGGTTTTCGTTGTCAATAATACAGGCGGTACGGCGCTATATGAAGGAGCGCGTTTCGAATATTATCTGGACGGCATACATGCGCCTAATCTGGATAAGACCGTTGAGAAAAATACCGTTTTTACGGCAGATGAAATGCTGGGAAATAACGCCGAACTGAAATCTTTCGCCGTTTATAAGGGCGGAGCCCTCGTTTCGGAAGAGGGAGCGGAAAGCTATACCTTTACCGAGAACGGCGAATATACCGTGGAGTGTGTGCAGTCGATCGAAGGATATGAAGATTGTACGGTGAAAGGCACGATTAGAGTGATAGACGTGGTGTTTGACAGCGTGGAGGACTGGTACGGGGCGGATAAACTGATTCTTGATCAGCTTGTGGAATTTACCGAACCTACCGTATCGGAATACAAAGGAGCAACGGCTTTGCTGTTCGGCAGCAACGGCGGCTATCCGAGGATGAGTTTGAATAAGGCGATGTTCGAAGAAATCATGGCGGAAGGAAAGAACTTCAAACTGTATTTCTATTTATCCGATGTGGTCGCCGCGCATAATATTTATTTCGGACAGAAAACAAGTTATGCAAACGTATCCGTATCCGATGAACTCGGAGAATTGACGGTTACTCCGGAAATTTATGCGCAGACGGCTTCCGATGCGGATTTCAGCACGGTCGTGCCGATCGTCTTTAACGCATGGACCGACGGAGCGGGCAGTCAGTACGATCCGTATAATCTGTATCTCGTGGGGTATTCTCTCGTATAAAGGCTTTGTTTGCGGGAACGGGATTTCCGTTCCCGCAAAAATATAAGGAAATCATCATGCTTACCATACGTTTTTTAAGCAGTGCGTATAAACTGAGAAAGGGAGAGCCTTTCGCACATCTCCCCGTGCCGCGCCTTGCCGCGGCAAAGGGGGAATTTTTATGTTTCCAGGCGGTACTCGAAAGCGACGAGGCGCAGCGCGTAAGCGTTTCCTCGCCGAGCGGGTTCGATACAGAGATCTTTTGGGAAAGATACGTACATATCCCCAATCCGAGTTGCACCTATCTTAAAGCGGGCGATTATCCGGACGTTCTGGTGGATAACGATTCAACGGAAAAATCCGGGGAAAACGCCCTCGCCGCAAACCAACCGAAATTCCTGTTCATCCGTGTACGCGTGCCCCGTTCTTACGGGGAAAACAGGTTGACTTTCGTGTTGGAAGCGGAAGGGAAAACGCGGGCGTCCGCGGAAATCGACGCGGAAATTTATCCCTTCGCCCTGCCCGAACGGGTGCACGCGGCGTCTTCTTTCGCCGTGCGGGACGATATGATTTTCGGCACGCCCGAAGAAAAATACGAAAAATACGACGCGATTTACGAAGAGCTTATCAGATACCGCGTTGCGGCGACATCCGTCGCCCTGCCGTTTTCCGAACGCGCGGTGGATATTCCCTATCTCATCGAAAGATATAAACGCGCGGCGGCGGACGACAGCATCCCGTCTTATTCCGTAAATTACAACACCTTGCGGGAAGATACGATCTATCAGAAAAACGAAGAAGTGCTCGATCTGAAATTTCTGAAAGACATCCTCACCGCCATGGCGGAGGAGAGCACCGCAGAGCTCGATCTTTTTGAAAAAGCGTATTTTTATATCACGTTCATCGATGAACCGACGCCCGACAGATTCCATTCGGTTACCCGCGTCTATGATGAATATTACAAGATTTTGCGGGAAGTTTCCGCCGCATGCGACTTTACGGGAAAAGAAAACGTGCGCGCTTCGCTGAACGCGCTGCCGAATATCGTTACCGTGTTCAATAAAGAACCGATCTACGGGCAGGTGGATACGTGGTGCCCCACTTTCTTTGCATACAGCAAGCCCGAATATGTTTACGAAGAAAAGCACCTGCGCCGCCTGGGCAAAAAGAACTGGTGGTACGGCTGTATGGCGCCGTGGCATCCCATTCTGAATTACCACACCGACAGCCCGACGGAAGACGCCCGTTTCGAACCGTGGTTGCGCTATAAATACGATATCGCGGGAAATCTTTTCTGGGCGGTCAATCTCACAAAGCGTTACGACAGCGAAAAGGGGCAATACGTGGCGGCGGATATCCTGAACGAACCCATCACGTTCGGCGGCGTAAACGGGGACGGCCTGCTGTTATACACCGAAACGGTTTACGGGAAGATTTTGCCGTCCTATCGCATGATGACGATCTTCGAGGGCAATCAGGATTACGAATATTTTTATCTTTACGAAAAACATATAAAAGCGCTGGAAAGGAAGTGCGAACGAATGCTCGATGTCCGCGCGTCCTTAAAGCCTGTTTTCGACGAGATCGCCGCGGGCGCCGCCCTCGTTTACCGCGCGGGCGCGGACGAACTGAAAGCCGAGCTTGCCGCACATGTTTCGGCGGCGGAAGATGGCGTTTTCGTCCTTCCCGAAACGGAAAACGGGCAGTATAAAATCACCGTGTACTGCGCGGAAAACGTGGAACTCTGCGGCGCGGAATGCCTTCCGTGCGGCCGTGCGAAAAAGGCGGAATTCGTTTTGCCGTTTGAAGAGAAAACGACTTTCTTCACGTTGCGCTATCTTACGGGCGGAAAAGAAAAACGCTTTACAAAACGCATTTCCGCCGCGCGGCGGAGCGTGCCGCTTAAAAATGCCGCCGCAACGCGGTGCACCCTTGCGCCTTCGGGCAAAAAACAGGGCGTATTTACCGAAAAATTCGTAAACGAATATGCGCCTTCGGTATTCGTTCCCTTCGCCATGAACGCGGAAGAACTTCTGCGCGTGGAAGGAAAAGTGCTGAACCTTTCGAAAAACGAGGCGGTGATCACCGTTTCGCTGGTGGACGAAAACGGCGGGGAATACCCCATGGGCTACGATATGGCGGAAAAAGGATGCGAAAGCGAAATATCCGTGTATTGCACGAAAGAGGCGGTCAACCGTCTGAACAATGCGGAAGACACGGTTTGGTGGCACCATCGTGAGGAAAACGCCGCGCGCGCGGCTGCCTTCGCTTTCGGGAAAGTGAAGGGGATCAGGATAGGGATTTTAAACGACAGAAAGATGCTCGACGACAACGTGGAGCGCAGGCTTACGGAGTTTTCTCTGTTTTTGAAAGATTTCAGCATAACGGAAAAGAAGTAACATTATGGCAATTACGGTCAGGAACAACAAATTTATCTTAAAGACGGACAATACTGCGTGGATTCTCCGCACGGAAGAGGGATATCTGGAACATCTCTATTACGGGGCGGACGTTCCCGACTGCGATCCGGATCATCTTGTCAATAGGCAGATCCTCAATTTTGCCCCTTACGACGCTTCGCTCGGCTTAAAATATATTTACGGCGGGCGGCTTTATGTGTACAGCGGCGCGAACAGCGGCGATTTCCGCACGCCCGCCTGCGATCTCACCGATAAAAACGGATGCCGCGGGTGCAGGTTCCGCTATGCGGGGTACGAAATCCTTTCCGCGTTGCCCTCCGATTACGTTCTGCCGCACGTCCGCGGGGATATGGAAACGCTGAAGATCCTGCTGACGGACGAGGACAAAGGCATAGACGCGGAGCTGTATTTCACGCCCGTGGAGGATTGCGACGTTTTCGCGCGCTGCGCGAAGATCGTAAACCGTTCGGGCGGAAAAATCTGCTTAAACAAAGCGGCGAGCATGCAGCTTGATTTTGAAAACGGGAATTTCGACGCGATCTTTATCGCGGGCGCTCCCGGGGACGAGATGCGCAACGTCCGCCGCAGGATAACGCAGGGAAAATTCGAAATTTCCTCCCGTTTCGGCATTACGGGGCATTCCGCCAATCCTTTTTTTGCGCTGTGCGAACCTTCCGCCACGGAGGACGCGGGGGAGTGCTACGGATTCAACCTCCTTTACAGCGGCAACTTCAAAAGCGAGATCGAAAGCGACTGCCACAACTGCGTGCGCGTTGCCGCGGGAATCAGCGACGAGAGCTTTTCCTGGACGTTGCAGGACGGGGAAAGTTTTTATACGCCGCAGGCGGTGTGTACCTTCTCCGCGGAAGGGATCGGCGGAATGTCCGTGCGGTTTCATAAACTGTGCAGAAAATATATCGTTTCCCCGAAATATGCGGATTTCAGACCGATCGTCGCGAATACCTGGGAAAGTTTTTATTTCACGGTGGATGAGGACAAAGTGCGCGCTTTTGCCCGCAAGGCAAAGGAGATTGGCGCGGATACCGTGGTGCTGGACGACGGATGGTTCCGCAATGCGGATAACGAAAATCTGGGGGATTGGGAACTTGCAAAGGATCGTTTTCCCTCGGGACTGAAAAAACTCGTTTCCGCAGTGAAGGATAACGGGCTGCGTTTCGGCTTATGGTTCGAGCCGGAAATGATCAGCAGACGCAGCAAATTATATCAAAAACATCCCGAATGGCTGTTAAACAACGGCGATACGGGCAGCGAAAGCCGCAACCAGTATGTGCTGAACATGGGGAATCCCGAGGTAGTGGATTATCTTTACGGCGTGCTGGCGGGATATATCGGAGAATATGGGATAGATTATATCAAATGGGATGCGAACCGCTACCTTTCGGAAGTGGGCGATCTGCGGCTGGAAAATCAGGGCGAAACATGGCACCGCTACGTTCTCGGGGTGTATTCTCTGCTCGAACGGCTGACTTCCCGTTTCGACGTGCTCATCGAAGGGTGCGCGGGCGGAGGAGGAAGGTTCGATTTAGGAATGCTCTATTACGAGCCGATGATCTGGCTTTCCGACAACACCGATCCTTTCAACCGCACGGAGATCCAGTTCGGCGCGGCCACGGCTTATCCGCCGTGTACGATGAGTTATCATTTTTCCAAGGGCGATGGAACGACGGGAAAACCGTCCCTGCCGTATTTCAGGGCGCTCGTGGCGGATTTCGCCTGTTTCGGCTATGAACTCGACCTGACGAAAATGAGCGAAAGCGAACTTGCCGGATGCCGCGCCTTCACCGATCGCCGCCGAACGCTGGATAAATATGTCCTTTCGGGAAATTTTTACAAGCTGAATGTGGATAACGATTACTATTATGCCTGCATGCAGGTCGCGGAAGATAAATCGTCCGCGCTCTTTACGTTCGTGCAGCTCAACGCGCAGATCCGCTACGAATCCGTGATCGTTAAACTGAAAGGGCTGGACCCCGCCGCGCGGTATCGTATCGGCGCGAACGGGCAGATCCTTTACGGCCGCACGCTGGAAAAGGCGGGGCTGAAAATTTCCGATCTGCTTTGCCCGCACTGGAAAACGGAGGACGCGCTCCGCATTTCCCTTGCGCGGGGAAAAAGCGGCAGCGGGATTTCTTTTGAAATCGTAAGAACGGATGATTGAAAAAAAACAGGCGGCGCCGCCTGTTTTTTTCAGATATACAGGAAATTTTGTCGGAATTTATGATAAAATAAAAAAGAACGATCGGGTAAAGGAGAAAAAATATGCTTCCCCCTGTGGAAAAAGTAAAAATGCAGGATCTTGTTTTTCCCGCGAAGTGGCAGACCGTACTGTTCAGTAATTACGCCTATGTGTCTGTCGGGCGGCTGGCCGCCGTGCTGCAATGCGGCGCGGAAGATATCGTGCGGGAGGCCGCCCGCATGGGCCTGCCCGAAATTCCCCATGACGGCAGATGGACGGAAAAAGGATACATCACGCTCATTCGGAATAACTGGTATCTGCTGCCTTATCGCCAGCTTTGCGCGCTTTTGGACTGCGATGAATCCCGCCTTGCCTTCTGGCTGAAAGAAGAGGATTTTCTTTCCGTGAAACTGGGCGGTTTCAAACCGCAGTGCGAAGAGGTACGGTATTTTCCTCTGGACGAAACGCAGAAACGAAAGACGGAGGAACTTGCCGGAACAGTAAAGCCGCTTTTCGCCGAACGCGGGAAGTATTTCGATTTTTTCACGGAGTTCGCCGCCTTTCCCGCCGCCGCGGCGGGCGGGAAAGGCGAGCGGATCGTACACGGCTATCTCACGCCGTGCGGCAATGCTTTTTCCGGGGATACGGAAGAATTTCTGCCGGACGTTTTGTTGCGGGCATATGCGGAAAAGGGTGTGAACGGATTGTGGATGCACGGCGTATTGTCTGCCCTTTCTCCCTATCCGTTCTGCCCCGAACGGAGCGCGGGTTACCGCGAAAACAGGAAGAAACTGAAAGCGCTTATCCGCCGCGCGGCGAAATACGGCATAAAGATCTATCTTTATTTCAACGAGCCGAGATGTTTGGATATCTCCTCGTTTGAAAACAAAGAACTGATGGGACAGCGGGCGGGGGAATACGCCGCGCTGTGCTCTTCGAAAAGAGAAACCGAAGAATATCTGTACGGGGCGGTGTACGATCTCGTTCGTGAAACGGAACCGGGCGGCATCATCACCATCACGATGTCGGAAAATCTCACGCACTGCAATTCGCTGCCGACGAGAACGTGCCCGCGGTGTAAAAATATTCCCGCGGAAGAACTGGCGAGCAGGATGAACAACATCATCGCGAAGGCGGTGCGGGACAGCGGTACGAAAACAGAGGTGATCGCCAATTTATGGGGATGGTCTCCGCCGATGGGCTGGACGGAAGAACAGACGCTGCGCGGCGTGGATCTGCTGGATAAAGACGTTTCGGTGATGTGCGTGAGCGAATACGGCTTGCAGCTGGAAAAAGGCGGGGTAAAGATCGAACTTTCGGAATATTCTGTGGCGGAAGCCGGGCCGAGCAGGATCGCGCGGCTGGCATTGGAACGGGCAAAGGAGCGCGGGCACAAGATCTACGCCAAAATTCAGGTGAACAACAGCTGGGAATGTTCCTGCGTGCCTTATCTTCCCGTGTTCGATACGGTTTATCGGCATTTAAAAGACCTCGCCGGGATCGGCGTGAAAGATTATATGCTTTCGTGGACGCTGGGCGGATATCCTTCGGCAACGCTCGGCTTGGTGCGGGATTTCGCGGAAAAAGGGGAAGACTTTTCGCTTCGGGACTGGTATAACGAAACTTTTCAAAAGGACGGGGAAAGGGTACGCCTCGCAACGGCGGAGTTTTGCAAAGCTTTCCGCGAATATCCGATTTCGCTGGGAACGCTGTACTATTCGCCGAAAAACCTCGGTGCGGCGAACCTGTGGAGCCTGCAAGCGGAAGAAAAGCGTTCAACGATGGTCGGGTATTCTTTCGACGATTATGAATGGTGGATCAATCCGTATCCCTATGAAACCTATCTTTCGCAATACGAAAAACTGTTGCGCGGATGGGAAAAAGGGCTCGCGCTGCTCGATGCGGCGGAAGGCGGCGGGGAAACGGAAAGGCTTAAAAGATACGCCCGCGCGGCATATCTGCATTTCAAGGCGGATCGGTTGCAGACGGAGTTTTCTTTTTGCAAAAAAGACCGGAAAGGAAACAGGGAGAGAATTTTGCAGATCATCGGGGAAGAAGAGGAACTCGTTCTCTCGCTTATGGCGCTGCAGCGGGAAGACCCGTATATCGGGTTCGAGGCGTCCAACCATTATTTTTATACGGACAGGAATCTCGCGGAAAAATATCTGCAGTTGCAAAAGATGAAAAAGGAAATCGGAAAAACCATCTGATTTATAAGGCCCGCCCCGCGGAGAAATTCTCCGCGGGGCGGCGGGCTTTTTAGGTGCGTGCGGGGCGGGGGAATAGACGCTTAGGTGCGTGGCGGACTTTTAGATGCGGATGCGGCTGTTTTAGACTATACGTACAGCGGCTTTTTTAGTCGCGGACGGGATTATTTTAATCGGGTGCGGGGCGGTCGGGACGGATGGGCTGTTTAGAGGCGGGCTACGACGTTTTTGGGCGAGGGAAGGAGAGAGCGGCAACATTACGGCTTTAAAAAGCAACGAACGGAACTTTACATCCCTTCTCGCGCCGCGCGGCGGGTCGGTTGCAGGGGGCGCTCGTTCGGGTGCGGGTTATGCGCCGAAAACGTCGCCCTCGTTTTTGGCGGCGGGCACGGAGAAAAACAGGCACACCAGCGAAAACAGCGTGAGCGCCGTGCCGAACAGAATGTAATACAGCTTGTACGGCACGAGGAAGGAAAAGAGCAAAAACGCCATACCGAAGAAAAAGTATTTCGGCGCGCGTTTGCGCGTGAATACGGGTTTGAGCAGGGCGCGGAGTTTTTCTTTCCGCGTGGGCGCGGGTTCTCTGAGCGCCTCGGCGGGCAGCATATCCGCCTGTTTGAACAGCCGATAGACCGCGTTCCCGTCCAAAAGGGCGATCTTATCCCCGAACGCCCGCGCGAAAGCGCGCACTTCGGGCGCAAAATCGGGCGCGAACACATAGGCTTTTTTGCTGCCGCTCACAATATAGGCGCGGCAGATATCGTCCTTTTTTACCCCGTCGAAGGAAAAAACGGGATAGACGTATGCGTCGTTTTCCTTCACGTAAACGCCCTTTCTGGTTGCGGCGGCGGTTTTGCCCGCCGCGCAGAACGCCTTTGCAAACAGCAGCGCGCCCCCGCCCTTCACGCCGAGATAGAAAAGGAGATTTTCCTTTTTGCGCGTTTCCTCGGCGGAAAGGGTATTTTTCTCCCGCTTGCCGTAGAGCAGATAAAAGCACAGCGCCGCGGCGAGCAGCGCGCCCGCCAGCGCGCATCCGACCGCCGCGGTAACGGGCATCGCCGCCGCAAAGAGCACGAAGAGCACCAAAAACGAGGCGAACCCCGTGAAAAACGAATCGAAAAAGACCGAAAACAGCATTCTTTTCATAAAACGCCTCCCTTTCGGGAAAGATGATTCCCGTTTTCCGCAAAAGATAAACATATAAAATCGCTTGTAAATTTTGTTTCGATTTGATACAATAAAGCCATGGAGAAAATCGGCGTTCTCGGCGGCACGTTCGACCCCGTGCACAACGAGCATCTTTCTATGGCGGAGCAGGTGAAAAGAGAACTTTCGCTCGACCGCCTCATCGTCGTGCCCACGTTCTCGCCGCCGCACAAATCGCACAGCGAATGCGCCCCCCCGCAGGACAGGCTGAATATGCTTTCCCTCGCGTTCGGCGGCGCGGCGGAGATCTGCGATTACGAAATCCGCGAAGGCGGCACCAGCTATACCTATAAAACGCTGGAATATCTGAAAGGCGTTCTGCCCGAAAGCGAACTTTTTTTCATCGTGGGCGGGGATATGCTCACGGATTTCAAAACGTGGAAGTTTCCCGAACGCATTCTCGCCGCGGCAAAACTCGCCGCGTTCGGAAGAGAGGGGGCGTACACGGATTTCGCGGCGGAAAAGCGGTATTTTCAGCAGCGGTTCGGCAGGGAATTTATCGAACTCGAATACTGCGGCAGGCAGGTTTCTTCCACGAAGATCCGCCTTTACAAAATGTTTTCCCTGCCCTATCGGGAACTTGTGCCCGCCGCGGTGGCGGACTATATGGAAGCGCACGCGCTCTATCCGCCCACGCCCGCGGTGAAACTCGTGAAGAGCGTGCTCAAAGAAAAGCGCTTCCGCCATACCGCAGGGGTGGCGGCGTGCGCGCTCGACAAGGCGAAAGCGCTCGGCATCGACCGCGACAAGGCGTTCGACGCCTGCGTGTATCACGACATCGCGAAGTATCTTTCCCCCGAAAGTTATCCCGCCGCCGATTTGCCGAACGATCTGCCCGAACCCGTCGTACACGCCTTTTTGGGGGCGTACGTGCTCGAAAACGTGTACGGCGTGGAGGATAAAGACATTTTAAACGCCGTGCGCTATCACACGACGGGGCGCGCCGGAATGAGCCCGCTCGAAAAACTGGTGTTCACGGCGGATATGGTGGAGGAAAGCCGCACGTTCCCCGGCGTGGACGAACTGCGCGCGCTGTTTGAAAACGATTTTGAGGCGTGTTTCCGCGCCTGCGTGAAGCGCACGTACGAGCACCTCGTGCGCGAAGGGAAAACGCCCTACCGCCTCACGGCGGAGGCGTACGAATATTACGGATAAAGGAGAAAAGAAAGTGAACGGAAAAGAACTTGCAGAAAAGATATGCAAAATCCTTTCGGAAAAGAAGGCGACGGATATCGTGAAAATAGACGTTTCGGATAAAACCATCGTGGCGGATTATTACGTGATCGCCACGGGGCGGAGTATGACGCACGTGCGGAGCCTTGCGGAAAATCTGGAAGAGGAACTGGAAAAGGAGGGGGTATCCCCGCTGCGCCGCGAGGGCGTGCGCGAAGGGCGCTGGGCAGCCATCGACTACGGCGACGTGATCGTGCACGTTTTCAACGACGAGAGCCGCCTTTTCTATCATCTCGAAAGGCTTTGGGATAACGGGAAAAACGCGGAAAAATTCGATTGAATCCGCATAGGCGGAACAAACGAATCTGTCCGGGCAAAACAAAAAACAAAGCGGGGCGGGGCGCCTTCCGGAGTGCTCCGCCCCGCTTTTTCGGCAGGGAAAAGTTATCGCGCGTTTCTGTCCGCCACGTAGATGCGGTTGATCTCGTCCGGGCGGATCTCTATGGTGTGCACGCGCCGCCGCGGGCGCGCGGGTTTCTTTTCGGGCGGTTTTTCTTCCTGCACGGGTTGGCTTTCGGCGGCGGGTTCGGGTTTGGTTTCCGCCTTTTTGCTGTTTTTGATATAATAAACGGCGAGGCGCACGAACAGCACCGCCGCAAACGATAAGGCGAACAGGGCGAACGTGCTCAAAAGCCCCTGCCAGAACGTGCTTAAAAGACAAAACATAGTTTTTGCTCCTTTTTTTCTTTCATTATAGAAAAAACACGGGGGTGAAAAAACGGAAAACGCGGCGAAATTCGTAATTTTTTGTAAAAACGCTTTACAAAAACGCCGCGAGGGTATATGATAATAAAAAATTCAAGATTCTTTGGGGTAAGGTGCAAGTCCTTTCCGATAGTGAAAGTCTATGAACGCGCGGTTTTCCGCGCGCCGACGGGGTGGAATTCCCCGACCGACGGTTACAGTCCGGATGAGAAAAGAATGATCGCTTTGCGGCGCGCCGCGAAAAAATTGTTTTCCGAAGATTTTGGGTTTTCGGAAAATTTTTTTTGAGGAGGCGCTTTTTTCATGCAGACCTATTCCAAAACAAAGATTTTAGCGGGGAGCGCGGTATTCGCCGCGCTGGCGTACGTCGTTTCGTTTTTCGAGTTCCCCATCTTTCCCGCCGCTTCTTTTTTGAAACTGGATTTTTCCAACGTGTTCACCCTGCTCGCGGGATTTTTGTTCGGGCCGTTGCCCGCCGTTGCCGTGAGCGCGGTAAAGGAACTTATCTGTTTTCTCACCAAGTCGAGTACGGGAGGGGTGGGGGAGATCGCAAACTTTCTGCTCACCGTTTCCTTTATCGCCGTTCCCTCCGTCGCGTACCGCTATAAAAAGGGATTCGGCTGGGCGTGCGTTTATCTCGCGTGCGGGGTCATCCTGCAAACGGCGATGGCGCTCGCGGTGAACAAGTTCATCAATTTCCCGCTTTTCAATCTGCCCTCTTCCATGTTCGATCAGCTCTGGCCGTTCATCGTGTATTTCAACCTCATCAAGGGCGCGGCGATCTCGGCGATCGTACTGCTTTTGTATAAGCAGGTTTCCCGCCTTTTTAAACTCGAACGCCCGCACCGCGAAAACCGCAAAAAAGAGGGCGGCGTTCCCGAAGAAAAGAATTTGGAAAAATAAACTCGTCCCCCTGCGGGCGGCGCGCCGCCCGCAGGGGGATTTTGTTTTCCTTGAAAAACGGCGCGCCGCCTATAAACGGCAAAACGCAAAAGACGAAAACCGCGTGCCCGACGGCAAAACGCCGAAGACGAAATTCGCGCGCCCGGCGGCAAAATCCTTTACAAAAAAAGGGTTTCGTATTATAATAAATTCATGCTTACGTTTATCAGCGGCAGCGAAGAGCAAACGCGCCGCTTTGCCGAAGAATACGCAAAGACCTTAAAAGACGGGGACGTGGTGCTCCTTTTCGGGGATCTCGGCGCGGGAAAGACCGCCTTCGTGAAGGGGCTTGCCGCGGGGCTGGGGATCGAAAGCGAGGTGGTTTCGCCCACCTACACCTACCTCAACGTGTACGGGGGCAGGCTGTATCATTACGACTGCTACCGCCTTTCCTGCGGGGAGGACGCGCTCGCGCTCGGGCTCGCCGATTATTTCGGGGAAAACAACGTGTGCGCCGTGGAGTGGCCGCAAAACATCGCGTCCGTGCTGCCCGGAGGCTGCAAAAAGGTAACCATAGAAAAACTGGGGGAAAACGAAAGGAAGATCACCGCGCAATGAACTATCTGGGAATCGATACGAGCGGCGCGCCGCTCGCGGTACTGCTCCGCTGCGGGGGCAGGATTTACGAATATACGGAAGAAAACTGCGGCACCCGCCATTCCGCGGCGCTTATGCCCGCGGTGCGGGATGTGCTCCGCTCGGCAAACGCTTCGCTCAAAGACATCGACGTTTTCGCCTGCGTTACGGGCCCCGGGTCGTTCACGGGCATCCGCATCGGCGTTTCCACGGTGAAGGCGTTTTGCTTTGCCGAAAAAAAGCCCTGCCTCGCGATAACATCTTTCGACGCGCTCGCATACGATGTACCGAACGGAACGGCGCTGTGCGCGGTGGACGCGCGCCACGGCGCGGCGTATGTGCGGCTGTATGAAAATTTCCGTCCCGCGGGGGAGGCGAAGTTCGCCGCCGCGGAAGAATTTTCCGCGCTGTGCGAAAAATACCCCGTCGCCGCGGCGTACGGCGCGAAGGGGCTGAAATATCTCTGCAACCCCGCCGCGGGATTGAGGCGGGCGATCGAGGCAAAGGCAAAAGAGGCGGTGTTCGACACGGCGGCGCTCGCGCCGCTCTACGTGCGCGCCTCGCAGGCGGAAGAGGGAAGATGAAATTAAGGCGCTGGAAATATACGGACGTCGCGGCGCTCGCGGCGTTTGAAAAGGAACAGGAATTTCCCGACAGCTGGAACTACAACATGCTGGCGGAATCCTTTTTAAATGACGGTTTTTACGGCGTGCTCGCCGAAGAGAAGGGGGAGTTGATCGGCATGGCCGCCGTGATGTTCGGCCCCGACGGGGCGGACCTCGTGAACATCCTCGTGAAAAAAGACCGCCGCCGCCGCGGCGTGGGGGACGCGCTCATGCGCGCCGTGCTGGAAGAATGCGGCAGGCGGGAGCTGAAAAAACTCTTTCTGGAAGTGCGGGAGAGCAACGCGCCCGCCGTGGCTCTCTACGAAAAATACGGGTTTACCCGCGTGGGCGAGCGTAAAAAATACTATGCGGACGGGGAAAACGCCGCCGTGATGTGCCGCGAAGGAAAAAACCCGTAAAACCGGGCGTTTCACCAAAGAAAAATTTTTCGAAAAAAATTTTTCGGAGGCGGAACATGATAAAACAGGTGATCTTTCTGCACGGGTATCTTTCAAGCGGCGGCGCGTTCGCCGCGCAGACGCGGTTTTTTTCCGCGTATTTCGATTGTTTCGCGCCCGATCTGCCGGGATTCGGAAACAATGCGGAAATGCCCTATCCCTATGCTTTAAGCGATTATGCCGACTGGCTGAAAGCCTATATGAAGGCGAACGGCATCGAGCGGCCGCACGTCGTGGCGCATTCTTTCGGCGCGCGCGTCGCCGTGAAGGCCGCGGCGGCCGAGCCCGCGCTCTTTTCGCGTATGGTGCTCACGGGAGCGGCGGGAATGAAACCCCGCCGCCCGCCCGCGTACTATGTGAAAAAAGCGCGCTTTTCGGTGCTGAAAAAGTTCCTCCCGCGCGAAAAACTGGAAAAATATTATTCTTCCGACTACCGCGCCCTGAACGCGGTGATGCGGGAAAGTTTTCTGAAAATCGTAAACGAACACCTCGAAGAGAGCGCGAAACGGGTGCAGAACCCCGTGCTGCTCGTTTACGGGGAAAACGACAGGGAAACCCCGCTTTATATGGCGAAACGCTACCGCCGCCTGCTGCCTTCTTCCCGCCTTCTGGTGATCGGCGGCGCGGGGCATTTCGCGTTCGCCGAAAAAATCGCGGCGTTCAATTACCCCGTGCGGGAATTTCTGCTCGCGGGAAAGGAGTGATAAAATTATGGCCGTGCCCACGCTCGCTGCGCAGTCCTTTGCGGAACTCTTCCGCTGGCAATATCTTCTCGTTTACTTATCCGTCTGCCTGCTGAACGGATTTTTACTGCTGTTTTCTTCTTCCAAATTTCTGCTCGCCCTTCAGCAGTGCGGCTACAAAAAGCGCGAATACTGCAAGTGGTTTTTAAGCAAAAACAACATCTACATCACGCGGCTTCTGCTCCTTTGCCTGCTGGCGTTTTTGTTTTTCTGCGTGCTCTGCACCACCTTCGCGCCCGTGGTGGGGGAGGTGGCGGCATCCTACGTGGGCTTCGTTTCCTACATCCTCTTCACGGGGGTGTATATCAACACCGAACGCCACGTGAACGCCAAAATCCAGCTCAAACTCACCCGCAGGCTGGTGCGGCTGGGCGTTACGTATTTCATCCTCCTTTTCGCGATGACCTTCGGCGTCATCGTGCTTGCGAATTTTATCGCGTTTCTGGTGAAGGACGGCATCGTTTCGCTGCTGATGTATTCGGTGATCTGCGTCACGCCCATTTTGGCGCCTCTCGTGCTCGTGCCCGCCGCCCTTTTCAACGCGCCCTTCGAGAACATGAACAACCGCCGCTACATCAACCGCACGCGCAGAAAACTGGAAAATTCGGACGTCATCAAGATCGGCATCACGGGGAGTTTCGGCAAAACGGGGGTGAAAAACATCCTCGCCACCCTGCTTTCGCAAAAATACAGGGTGCTCGCCACGCCCGGCTCTTACAATACGCCGCTCGGCGTTGCCGTAACGGCAAAAAAACTCGACAGCACGCACGACGTGTTCATCGCGGAGATGGGCGCGCGCCACGTGGGGGATATTTCCGATCTCGCCAGCCTCGTCAAGCCGCAGTACGCCGTGCTCACGGGGGTGAACGACCAGCATCTGGAAACCTTCGGTTCGCGGGAGAATATCCGCCTCACCAAATTCGAGCTGTTTGAAAACCTCCCCGAACACGCCGCGGGTTTTTTCGGCGCGGATAACGATATCAGCCGCGAACTCTACGAGGAGGCTAAGTGCGAAAAATACCTCGCGGGGATCAACGGGACGTTCGTGAGCGCGGATCAGATCACGCAGGGGGAAAACGGCTCTTCCTTTATGCTGCGCATCGCGGGGGAACGCGGCGTGAAGTGTAACACCACGCTGCTCGGCAAGCATAATATTGGTAATATATGCCTTGCGGCGGCGGTCGCCTATAAGATCGGGCTCACCCCGCGCGAGATCGCGGAGGGCGTGAACCGATTAAAAGCGGTGAGCCACCGCCTGGAAATGGTTACGAACAACAAGGATATCCGCATCATAGACGATTCTTACAACTCCAATCCGGACGGCGTGCGCGCCGCGCTCGAAGTGCTTTCCGCTTTCGAGGGCAGAAAAATCGTCGTTACGCCGGGGCTGGTGGAACTGGGAAAAGAGGAGGCGTTCGCCAATTACGAAATGGGCAAGGCGATCGCCGCCGCGGCGGATAAACTCATCGTGATCGGGCGGCACAACGGCGAGATGCTCATCAAGGGTTGGTACGACGGCGGCCGCACCAACGAGGACGTGATGTTCGCCAAAAACCTCGAAAAGGGCAACGAACTGCTCAACGGCATCATGCGGGCGGGGGACGTCGTTCTCTTTGAAAACGACCTGCCCGATACCTATTCTTAAGAAGAAAAGAACGAAAC
>CALVZR010000088.1 GCA_944372565.1 uncultured Clostridia bacterium
CCGGCATCGAAAAAGCGTAAGTGAGCGTTGATAGGGCAAGGGAGCAAACCGCGCCCGCGAATCTACTGCGTCCCCGCCGAAAAAAGCGCAAAAATACTTGCAGTAAATGGTGCTCGAAAAAGGCGTAAACGTGCGCTGATAGGGTAAGGGCGCTCACCGCGCCCGCGAATTTGCTGTGCGCCCGCAAGCGAACAAAAAATCCGCAATGCTGTTGCGAATATTTGAAACAAACTACATAAGGAGAAACTTAAATGATTTACAGCAAAAAATTTCCGAGCGGCCTGCGCATGGTCGTAAAACAGATGGACGGACTGCTTTCCGTGAGCATGGGCGTGCTCGTGGGCACCGGTTCGTGCTTTGAAACGAAAGAGGAAAACGGCATTTCGCACTTCATCGAGCATATGATGTTCAAGGGGACGGAAAAGCGCAACGCCTTCGAGATCTCCGACGCGATGGACCGCATCGGCGCGCAGGTGAACGCTTTCACTTCCAAAGACATCACCTGCTATTACGCGAAATCGACGTCCGACCACGCGGGCGAAGCGTTTGAAATTCTGTCTGACTTCGTGCTCGGCTCGGTGTTCCCCGAAGAGGAGATGGAGCGCGAAAAGGGGGTGGTTCTCGAAGAGATCGCCATGAACGAAGACACACCCGACGACCTCTGTTTCGACGTGCTCTCCGAGGCGTACTTCGGCGACGAAGGATACGGCCGCACCATTCTCGGCCCCGCCGCAAACGTGAAGAGTTTTTCGCGCGAAGACCTGTTCCGCTACATCGGCGAGCGGTACGCGCCGGAAAATATCGTCGTTTCCTTTGCCGGCTGCATCGGCGTGGAAACGGCGGAAAAACTCGTGGAAAAGTACTTCGAAAGCGCTTTGAAAAGCCGCGCTTTTGCCCAGCGCAAAAAGCCCGTAAACCTCAGCCGCCGCAGCCTGTTCAAATACAAAGATATTGAGCAAGTGCATATTGCCTTGGCATACCCGTCGCTGCCGCGCGAGCACGAACTGATGGACGCCGTGCAGGTGATGAACACCATTTTGGGCGGCGGCATGAGTTCGCGCCTGTTCCAGAAGGTGCGCGAACAGATGGGACTTGCGTACACCGTTTACTCGTACCCCTCGTTCTTTACCGAAGGGGGGATGCTCACCGTTTACGCGGGCGTGAACCCCGCCAATACCGAAAAGGCGAAGGGGGCGATCCTCGACACGATCGAAAGTTTCCGCCGCGAAAAATTCACGCGCGAGGAGTTCGAGCGCGGCAAAGAGCAGATCAAATCCTCGCTCATCTTCGCGCAGGAAAACACCGCTTCGCAGATGCTCCTGTACGGCAAGCACATGCTGTACAACGGCTGCGTGCCCGACCTCGAAAAGAGGGTGAAGGATCTCGACGCGATGACGATGGAAATGTGCGAAGAGGCGCTCGCCCTCAACTTCCGTGCCGAGGATATGGCGGCCGCCGCCGTCGGCAAGATCAAGGCGCCGCTCGCCTTTTAAACGCAGGTTTTACAGTTTTTCGGTTCGGTTTTTTCTGTTTGTATTGCTCCGCCGCGCTTGGCGGCTGGGTTTGCACGTCGGCGCTGTATAAACGTGCCATGGGTAAATTCCGGCTCAAAATGCCGCACTAATCGCTATATACCGAGGAATTTGAAGTACTATGTCAGATAGAATACGCGGTTTTGAGCCGGTTTTCGATGTGAATTCCCGCCTGCTCATCCTGGGAAGTTTCCCTTCCGTAAAGAGCCGCATGGTGGATTTTTACTACGGGAACAAACAGAACAGATTCTGGAAAATCCTCTTCGGTTTTTTCTTTTTTTTGGTGCAGGAGAGCACTGCCGCAAAGAGAGAGTTCCTGCTCCGCCGCGGCATTGCGCTGTGGGACGTCGTCGCCGAGTGAGAAATTATCGGCTCGCAGGATTCCACCATCCGCAACTATGCGGCGGCAGACATCGGCAGAGTACTTTCCGCCGCGCCCGTCGAAAAAATATTTCTCAACGGCAAAACGGCGCTCGCCGTTTTCCGCAAAACTTTCCCGGAGATCGGCGTGCCGTTCGAATGCCTGCCGTCCACTTCGCCCGCCAATACCCGCTGCGACGAGAACGTTTGGCGGCGGGCGCTCGCCGAGGTGTTTCCCGGCAGAAAATAGAGTGCAAAAACCGTAAAGCAAGGGGCGCAGGATAAAGCGCCTTTTCGCATTCGGCGCGGCCGGGCGGCGCGGCGAAAAGCGGCGTCCGCACTTTGGCGGCCCGCCGCCGCGTTTATAGAGCGCGGGCGCACGGGCTGCGGGGCGGCCGCAAAACGCGAAGTAAACCGCCTAGTAAAATTTCAAAAATACATAATTGCAGAGGATAAAGATGAAAGACTATCCGCAGATTTTGCAGGAACTTTCCGCACTGAAAGACGAAAAGTACAGGCAGTTCAACGAGCGCATCGTGAACATTCCGCCGGGCACGAGCATCGGCGTGCGCACGCCGCTTTTGCGCGATTACGGCAAGCGGCTGGTCAAGAGCGAAGAATTCGACATCGAAGCGCTGCTCGCCTTTCCGAACGACGTTTTCGAGGTGCGGCTTTTAAAGTGCTTTGCGGTGGGGCAGGCAAAAATGCCCTTTGCCGAGCGCGTCCTGTATATCCGCAGGGCGGTGGAGATCGTCGACGGCTGGGGCGTGTGCGACCTGTTCTGCTCCACACTCAAAGAGGTCAAAAAGCACCGCGAGGAGTTCCTGCCCGAAATCGAAAAGTATGTGGCGCAGGGCACCGAGTTTTCCCAGCGGTTCGCCTACGTGATGCTGCTCGGCTGTTATATGGACGGGCAATATCTTTCCGCCGTGTTTTCCCTGCTCGAACGGGCAAATACGCAGTACTATTACACGCATATGGGCGCGGCGTGGCTGCTTGCAGAAGTGCTGGTAAAGTTTTACGATGCGGGCGTGCGCTTTTTGCAGGAGGGCGCTCTGGACGGAAAAACCAAGGCGAAAGCCATTCAAAAAGCGTGCGAAAGTTACCGCCTTACGGAAGTTCAAAAAAAATATCTGAAATCTTTGAAAAAGAGATGAAATTTTCTGCGAGTTGTGATACAATATCCATAACGTGTGCGGAGAGGCCGCGCGCGGACTTGCAATTTTAACGGAGTTTTTATGGACATCTTAAAAAAGCTGACGGAAGAGTTTCCTTCCATCCGGGAAGACAGGGCACAGAACATCATCAACCTCATCGACGAGGGCAACACGATCCCGTTCATCGCGCGTTACCGCAAAGAGATGACGGGCAGCTGCGACGACCAGGTGCTGCGCGAGTTCAACGACCGGCTCACCTATCTTCGCAACCTCGAAAAGAGGAAAGAGGAAGTCGCCTCTTCCATCACCGAACAGGGGAAAATGACAGACGAGATCGCTGCGGCGCTTTCCGCGGCGGCGACGCTTACCGAGGTAGAGGACATCTACCGCCCGTACAAGCAGAAGAAAAAGACGCGCGCGAGCGTGGCGATCGAAAAGGG
>CALVZR010000089.1 GCA_944372565.1 uncultured Clostridia bacterium
TGAGCAGATCCGCCAGCGTCTGCGTGGGATGACAGTGCCCGCCGTCCCCCGCGTTGATCACGGGAACGGGGGATTGCAGCGAGGCGACGTACGCCGCGCCGTCGTAGGGGTGGCGCATCGCCACCACATCCGCGTAGTTCGCCACCACCCGCATGGTGTCCGCGAGGGTTTCGCCCTTCACGATGGAGGAATTGTTGATGTCCGCACAGCTGATCACGCTGCCGCCCAGCTCCCACATCGCCGCTTCAAAACTCATCCGCGTGCGGGTGCTCGGCTCGAAAAAGAGGGTGACGAGTTTTTTTCCCCTGCATGCGTCCGCATATTTTTCGGGACGGGCGGCGATGTCCGCCGCCGTGCGGGAAAGCTCGTCGATCTCCTCTGTGCTCAGATCCGTGATATCGAGTAAATGCCGCATAGCCGCCTCACTTTATCCAGCTTTCGTCCGCGGGATTATCGCGGAACCGCAAAAGTTTCGCCTTGTCTTCCGCCCTGATGTAGCCTTCCTTCACCGCCACTTCGGCGAGGGTATCGAGGTCGCACAGGCTCACGTTTTTCACCGCCGCCGCGGCGAGGCGCTCCACGCCCTTTTTCATACCGTAGGTGAAGATGCTCGCGATGCCTAAAACTTCGGCGCCCGCTTCCCGCAGCGCCTCCGCCACCTCCACGGCGCTGCCGCCCGTGGAAATGAGATCCTCCACCACCACGACTTTCTGCCCCGCTTCGAGTTTGCCCTCGATGCGGTTTGCCCTGCCGTGGTCCTTCGCGCCGCCGCGCACGTAGCCCATGGGCATTTTCAGAATGTGCCCGCAGATCGCCGCGTGCGCGATGCCCGCCGTGCTCGTGCCCATTAAAACTTCCGCCTGCGGATAGTTTTCTTTAATCAACGCGACGAGGCCGTTTTCCACGTCGTCGCGCACGGCGGGCGCGGTGAGCGTGAGGCGGTTGTCGCAGTAAATCGGGCTTTTAATGCCGCTCGCCCAGATAAAGGGCTGTCCGGGGCGCAGAAATACAGCCCCGATAGACAACAGATCCTTTGCGATTTTCTCTTTCATCTCCGTTCCTCCTTTAACCCAGAAATTCCTTTACGCACCGTTCGTACGCCGCCACGGGATCGGCAGCAGCCGTGATCGGCCTGCCCACCACGATATAATCCGAACCGAGTTCGCGCGCCTTCGCGGGCGTGGTGACGCGCACCTGATCGCCCTTTTCCCCGTCCGCAAACCGCACGCCCGGCGTTACGGTGAGGAAATTTTTCCCGCAGACGTCGTGCACCTTGCCCGCTTCCAGAGGAGAGCACACCACGCCGTCCAGCCCCGCGGCTTTCGCGTTTCGGGCGTAGTGCATCACCACCTCGTCGATGGGCTTTCCGATGAGAAGGTCTTTCTCCATCGCCTCCTGCGACGTGCTGGTGAGCTGCGTGACGGCGATGAGCAGCGGGCGGGTGCCGTCCTCCCGCGTGAGCCCTTCGAGCGCCGCCTCCATCATCGCCTTCGTGCCGCCCGCGTGCAGGTTGCACATATCCACCGAAAGCGAGGAAAGCACCTTCATCGCCTTCTTCACCGTGTTCGGGATGTCGTGCAGTTTGAGATCGAGAAAGATCTTATGCCCGCGCGCTTTGAGTTCGCGCACGATGGCGGGGCCTTCCGCGTAGAAAAGTTCCATCCCTATTTTCACAAAGGGTTTCTTCCCCGTGAACCCTTCCAAAAAGCGCAGGGTTTCCTCCCTGCCCGCAAAATCCAATGCGACAATCACGTCTTTCACCGATGCGCACCTCCTATGATTTCTTTCAGGCTCTTCACGCCGTATTTTTCCATAACGCGCGGCAGATCCCGTATCATGTTTCTGCACGCGAAGGGATCGACGAGGTTTTCCGCGCCCACCTCGACCGCCGAAGCCCCCGCGAGCATCATTTCCATCACGTCTTCCGCCCGCGAGATTCCCCCCATGCCGATGACGGGAATATGCACCGCCTCGTACACGTCGTACACCATCCTGAGGGCGACGGGAAAGACCGCTCTCCCCGAAAAGCCGCCCTTTTTGTTGGCAAGCACGGGCTTTTTCGTCTTTAAATCGATGCGCATGCCGAGCAGCGTGTTGATGAGCGCCACGCCGTCCGCGCCGCCGCTCTCCGCCGCGAGCGCGATCTCCGCGATGTCCGTCACGTTGGGCGAAAGTTTCACGTAAAGCGGCTTTTTCACCGCCGCCTTCACCGCGCGGGTGAGCGATTCCACCTTTTTCGGGTCGGTGCCGAAACTCATACCGCCCGCGTGCACGTTGGGGCAGCTCACGTTGAGCTCGATCAGCCCGATCTGCTCTTCTTTATCGAAAAGGGAAGCGACGTAAACGTATTCCTCTTCCGAAAAGCCGCCGACGTTCGCGATCGCCTTTTTGGGAAAGATCTTTTTGAGTTCCGGAAGTTCCTCTTTTATGACCTTGTGCACGCCGGGGTTTTGCAGCCCCACGCTGTTGAGCATCCCCTCCGTACACTCCGCGATGCGGGGCGTTGGGTTGCCGAAACGCGGCTCCTTTGTCGTGCCCTTGAGCGCGATGCTCCCTAAAATGCCGAGATCGTAAAACGCAGCGAACTCCTGCCCGAAGCCGAACGTGCCGCTCGCGGGGATGACGGGATTATCGAGTTCCCAGCCCGAAAGGGCGGTTTTCGTATCTACCATACGATTTCCTCCTTTTTGAGCACGGGGCCTTCCTTGCAGATGCGCTTATTCCCCGCGATCGTCTTGCACGTACACCCCATACACGCGCCGAAACCGCAGCCCATACGCTCTTCAAAGGAATATTCCCCGCCGCCCTCGTACGCGCCGTAAACGGCTTTCAGCATAGGTTCGGGCCCGCAGGCGTAAACGTAGGTGTGTTCGGGACGGACGGCGGTGACGAAACCCTTCACGCCGTAACTGCCGTCCGCGGTGGTCACGCTCACCTTTGCGCCGAGCGCGCGGAATTTTTCCTCGTAAAACACCTCTTCTTTTTTGTTGAAACCGAGGATGACGGAAACTTCCTTCCCCTGCGCGACGAGTTTTTTCGCCAAAAAGTAGAGGGGCGGAACGCCCGCGCCGCCGCCGATCAAAAGGGGCTTTTGACCGCTCGCGGCGAGATCGTATCCGTTGCCCAGCCCCGTGAGCACGTCCAGCCGTTCCCCCGCGGGAAGGCGGCTCATTTTTTCCGTGCCGCCGCCCACGACTTTATAAATCAGGGTGATTTCCCCGTCTTCGTAATCGCACACCGAAATCGGGCGGCGCAGGAAAAAACCGTCTATTTTGACGTTGACGAACTGCCCCGGCCGCGCGATCTCCGATGTATCTCCCGCAAGGCGCATTTCGTAGGTATTCTCCGCGATCTTTTCGTTTTTCAAAATGACGTACATTTCTATTCTCCGTCTATCGTGGAAACGGTGATGGTGATCTCTTCGAGCACGTCGAGGAGCACGCGCACCGTGTCGAGCGCGGTAAACATGGTCACGTTGTTTTCCACCGCGCAGCGGCGGATGAGATAGCCGTCCGACTGCTGGGCGGGGGAATCGACGTCCCGCGTGTTGATGACGTAGGTGACGTACCCTTTTCGGATCGATTCCAAAATATCGCTCTTCCCGTCCCCGATCTTGCCCTTCACGCGGGTGCGGATGCCGTTCTTTTTCAGGAAGTTCGCCGTGCCTTCGGTTGCCTCGATGTTGAAACCGAGATTGTAAAAACGGCGCACGAGCGGCAGCGCCTCTTCCTTATCCTTGTCGCACACGGTAACGAAAATCGTTCCGTAGTTCGCCACGTTCGTGCCGCTCGCCTGCAGTGCCTTGTACAGCGCGCGGGTGAGTTTTTTATCGTAGCCGATGGCCTCGCCCGTCGATTTCATTTCGGGGGATAAATACGCGTCCAGCCCGCTGATCTTCGAGAACGCAGAGGCGGGCGCCTTCACGTACCAGCGCTTTTTCTCTTCGGGATATACCTTCGCAAATCCCTGCTCTTTAAGGCTCTTGCCCAAAATGACCAGCGTGCCGATATCCGCGAGGTTATACCCCGTCGCCTTGGAAAGGAAGGGAACCGTTCTCGAAGAGCGCGGGTTGACCTCGATGACGAACACGTTTTCGTCCTTATCGACGATGAACTGGATATTGTAAAGCCCCACGATGCCGATGCCTTTGCCCAGTTTGCAGGTGTAATCGAGAATGGTGCTTTTCACCTTGTCGCTCACGCTGAACGTGGGATAAACGCTGATGGAATCGCCCGAGTGGATGCCCGTCTTTTCCACGAGTTCCATAATGCCGGGAACGAACACGTCCGTGCCGTCGCACACGGCGTCCACTTCGAGTTCCTTCCCGACGATGTATTTATCGACCAAAACCGGCTGTTTTTCGTCTATCCTGACGGCGTTTTCGAGATAGTAGCGCAGCGACTCCTCGTTGCCGACGATCTGCATCGCCCTGCCGCCGAGCACGTAGCTCGGGCGCACGAGCACGGGATAGCCGATCTCCTTCGCCGCGCGCACCCCCTCTTCGATGTCCGTAACCGCCTCCCCCTTGGGTTCGGGGATGCCGAGCTCGTTCAGGATGCGCTCGAAAGCGTCTCTGTTTTCCGCCTTTTCGATGGCGTCCACGTCCGTGCCGATGATCTTCACGCCCTTCGCCGCGAGCCCGCCCGCGAGGTTGATTGCCGTCTGTCCGCCGAGGGAAACGATCACGCCGTCCGGCTTTTCCATTTCGAGCACGTTCATCACGTCCTCCACGGTGAGCGGCTCGAAATACAGCTTGTCGCTCGTCGTGTAGTCGGTGGATACCGTTTCGGGGTTGTTGTTGATGATGATGGCCTCGTATCCGCTTTCCTTGATGGTCTTAACCGCGTGCACGGTGGAATAATCGAATTCCACGCCCTGCCCGATGCGGATGGGCCCGCTGCCGAGCACGACGATCTTTTTGCGGTTTTCCACGATCGACTCGTTTTCCTCTTCGTACGTGGAATAAAAGTAGGGCACGTAGCTTTCAAATTCGCTCGCGCAGGTATCGATCATCTTATATACGGGGAAAATGCCGTATTCCTTACGCTTTTCGTAAACGTAGTTTTCGCTCTTTTTCCAGAGTTTTGCGATGTATTTATCGGAAAAGCCCGTCTTTTTCGCGAGGAGAAGGGTTTCTTTGTCGTCTTTATGCGCGGCGACTTCCGCTTCCATAGCCACGATGTTCGCGAACTTTTCCAAAAAGAGCATATCTATTTTTGTAACGGCGAAGACGTTCTCCGCGCGCTCGCCCCGCCGCAGCAGTTCGGCGATGGCGAAGAGGCGGTCGTCCCTGCCGTCCCTGATATATTCGTAGAGTTTTTCCGTGCCCGTGCGGTCGAATTTGGGGCTGTGGATATGGCATACCCCCGTTTCGAGCGAGCGCACGGCTTTTAAAAGGCTTTCCTCGATCGTCCTGCCCACGCTCATCACTTCGCCCGTCGCCTTCATCTGCGTGCTGAGTTTGTTGGACGCCCCCGCGAACTTATCGAAGGGGAAACGCGCGATTTTGGTGACGACGTAATCGAGCGCGGGTTCGAAACTCGCGGGCGTGTTGGCGAGCATGATCTCGTCCAGCGTCATCCCCACGGCGATCTTCGCCGAAACGCGCGCGATGGGATAGCCGCTCGCCTTGCTCGCGAGCGCGGAAGAACGCGACACGCGGGGGTTGACCTCGATGACGTAGTAATCGAAAGATTCGGGATCGAGCGCGAACTGCACGTTGCAGCCGCCCTCGATTTTCAGCGCGCGGATGATTTTGAGCGCGCTGTCGCGCAGCATATGATATTCCTTGTTGGTGAGCGTCTGGCTGGGCGCGACCACGATGGAATCCCCCGTGTGGATGCCTACGGGGTCCACGTTTTCCATATTGCAGACGGTGATGGCGGTATCGTTTGCGTCCCGCATCACTTCGTATTCGATCTCCTTGAAGCCCTTGATGCTCTTTTCCACGAGCACCTGCCCCACGGGCGAGAGCGCGAGGGCGTTTTTGAGGATCTCCGAAAGTTCTTCTTCGTTATCGGCAAAGCCGCCGCCCGTGCCGCCCAGCGTGAACGCGGGACGCAGCACCACGGGATAGCCGATCTTTTCCGCCGCGGCGACCCCCTCTTCCATACTCGTGGCGATCAGGCTCGGGAGAACGGGCTCCCCGATGCGCTCGCAAAGTTCCTTGAAAAGTTCCCTATCCTCCGCGCATTCGATGCTTTCGGGGCGGGTGCCGAGCATTTCCACCTGGCACTCTTCCAAAATGCCCTTCTTCGCGAGCTGCATGGCGAGATTTAACCCCGTCTGCCCGCCGATGCCGGGGATGACGGCGTCCGGCCGCTCGTAGCGCAGAATTTTGCCGAGATATTCCAGGGTGAGCGGCTCCATATAAACCTTGTCCGCCGTCTGCGTGTCGGTCATGATGGTGGCGGGGTTGGAATTGACGAGCACGACCTCGTACCCTTCCTCTTTGAGCGCCAGGCAGGCCTGCGTGCCGGCGTAGTCGAACTCCGCCGCCTGACCGATGACGATCGGGCCGCTGCCGATGACGAGTATCTTTTTCAAATCCGTTCTCTTAGGCATTGCGGTTTTCCTCCATGAGCGCGATAAATCTGTCGAACAAATAGCCCGAATCCTGCGGGCCGGGCGCGGATTCCGGATGATACTGCACGGAAAACACCTTGTCCTTTTCGCATTCCACGCCCTCCACCGTCTGATCGAGCAGGTTGAGGTGCGTAAGGGTGAGCGGGGTGTTTTTCAGACTGTTTTCGTCCACCGCGAAAGAGTGGTTCTGCGAGGTGATCACGATCTTCCCCGTTTTCAGGTTCTTCACGGGGTGGTTCCCCCCGCGGTGCCCGAATTTGAGTTTATACGTTTTCGCGCCGTAGGCGAGCGAGATGAGCTGATGCCCGAGGCAGATGCCGAAAAGCGGCACTTTGCCGAGCAAATCCTTCACGAGGGAGATCGTTTCCTTCACGTCCTCGGGATCGCCCGGCCCGTTGGATAAGAACACGCCGTCCGGGCAAAGGGAAAGCACCTCTTCCGCCGTGGCGTTGTACGGAACGACGGTCACGTTGCACCCGCGGCGGTTGAGGCTGCGCACGATGTTGAGTTTAATGCCGCAGTCCACCGCGACGACGTTGAATTTCGGGTGCGCCGTTTTGGAATACCATTTCCCGCGGGAGGAAACGAGTTTCACCGCGTCTTTGGGAACGGGGGTGCGGCGGATGAGTTCCGCCCCCTCTGCCGCGGAAATTCCCGTGCCGCACAGCACGCAGCGGCGGCTGCCGTGATCGCGCAGCGAGCGGACGAGTTTGCGCGTGTCGATGCCGGAAATGCCCGGAATGCCGTATTCTTCCATCATACCCGAAAGCGTTTTCGTGCAGCGGAAATTGCTGGGCACATCGTTGTAATCGCGCACCGCCAGGGCGCCGAGCGTGGGGATCTTCGTTTCGTAATCTTCGTCGCACACGCCGTAGTTGCCGATGACGGGATACGCCATCGTTACCAGCTGATAGGTGTACGACGGATCGGAAACGATCTCCTGATAGCCCACGGGCGAGGTGTTGAACACCGCTTCGAGCACCCTCGTTTCGTTTGCGCCGAACCCGTAGCCGTAATATTCGCTCCCGTCTTCAAAAATCAGTTTTCTGTCGAACTTCTTTGCCATACCGCCTTTCCTCCTGCAATCGTCATCACGCACCTTCCGAAAACTTCCGTGCCCGCGAAGGGCGTGCTCCTTCCTTTCGATAAAAATTCCCGCGGGTCGATAACGTATTTTTCCTCCGTGTCGAACACCGCGAAATCCGCCCTGCCGCCCGAAACCGGTTCCCCGTGCGGAATGCCGAAACGCGCGGCGGGGTTGTAACACATTAAATCGAGCAGTTTTTGCAGCGAAATGATTTTCTTTTTCACAAAATAAGTGTACATCAGCGCGAAAGAGGTTTCCAGCCCCACCACGCCGAAAGGACTTTTTTCCAGCCCGCGGCCCTTTTCCTCCGCGGAATGCGGGGCGTGGTCCGTGGCGATCATATCGATGGTGCCGTCCAGAATGCCTTCGATGAGCGCGTCCCTGTCCGCGGCGCCGCGGAGGGGCGGATTCATCTTGAAACGCCCGTCTTCTTGTAAATCTTCGTCGCACAAAACGAGGTAGTGCGGCGCGGTTTCGCAGGTTACGTCCACCCCGTCCTGTTTGGCGCGGCGGACGGCATCCACGCTCTCCTTTGCCGAAATATGGCACACGTGGTGCTTGTGTTTTGTCTTTTTTGCGAGGGCGAGATCGCGCTCGATCTGCTTAAATTCGCTTTCCGAAGAAATGCCGCGGTGCCCGTGCGCGCGCGCATAAGCGCCGGCGTTGATATATCCGTTGAAGAGCAGGGATTCGTCCTCCGAATGCGCGGCGAGCACCCTGCCCGTCGCCGCAACGCGGCGCATAGCCTCTTCCATGAGCTTTTCGTTCTGCACCCCCTTTCCGTCGTCCGAAAAGGCGACGACGCGGGGCGCGAGCGCCTCGAAATCCACGAGTTTTTCTCCCCGCTCCCCCTCCGTGATGCAGGCATAGGGATAAACGGGGATGCGCGCGGTTTTGCCGATGACCTCCTCCTGCGCGGCGAGATGCTCCAAACTGTCGGGCGCGGGATTTAAATTGGGCATGGAACACACCGCCGTGAACCCGCCCGCGGCTGCCGCCGCCGTGCCGCTCGCAATGCTCTCTTTATAAAAAAAACCGGGCTCTCTCAAATGTACGTGCACATCGATCAGACCCGGTAGA
>CALVZR010000090.1 GCA_944372565.1 uncultured Clostridia bacterium
ATGGGCGAAAGAATACCGTAGCGCGCGCCTGAAACATCTGAAAGAAGAGGCGGAAGAGGTCGTTTCGCGCAGGAAAACGGTTGCGGAGCTCGATTGCCGCAAGGCGATGCTCGCCGCAAAGCGGGAAACGCTGGACGCGGTTTTTGCCCGCGCGCTGGAAATCGCGCGCGCCTTTCCGCGTGCGAAATATCTCGCCGTGATTGAAAGACTGCTCTGCGAAAACGCGGAGCGGGGCGACGAGGTTTTCCTCGCCGAAGAGGCTCCCGTGAGCGACGCGGAATTTACCGCGCTCGCCGTTGTAAAGGAGCGCGCTTTGATTTTCGGGGGAAGAAAGAAACTCGCGGGGGGAGTGCTGCTTACCAACGCCGCCTGCGATAAAGACCTTTCCTTCGCCGCCGTCGTGAACGCGGCGCGGGGAGAAGAGGAGGCGCGGGCCGCCCTCGTGGTGTTCCCGCAGGATAACGGGCGATGAAGAACGTCATTTACGCCAACGCGCGCGCTTCCGCCGCGACGCGCACGCTGCTCGGAAAAGAACGGCTTTTCCGCATAGCGGAAGCCGCCTCCGCGCAGGAGGCCGTGCAAATTCTCGCGGAAACGGGGTTCGGCGGGGGAAGAACGATCGATTCTCCCCTGGATTACGAAACGCTCATCCGCGCGGAAGAGGCCGCGCTCATCGCGTTCGTGAAAGAGGTTTCGCCGAGCGAAAAACTCACGAAATTTCTGCTTGCGGAATACGATTTCCACAATGCGGAAGCCGTGATGCGCGCCAAATATTTAAAAACCGACGTTGCGCCCATGCTTGCGGAAGAGGGGCTTTTCTCTGCGGAAACGCTCAAAGAAAAGATTTTCGCGGACGATTATTCGCCTTTTCCCGCACCGCTTGCGCGCGCGCTGCACGCGGCGGACGAACTCTTCGTTTCGGGCAAAGCGGACGGAAAGACGATCGGTTCGCTTTTCCGCCGCGCCCTGTATGAGGAGCGGGAAAAACTGGCGGCAAAGGACGCGCTGCTTTCTGCCGTCGCGTCGGCGAAGGCGGACGCGGCAAATATCGCCGCGGCGTTCCGTTCGCGCGATTTTGCGGAAACACAAAAACAGTTCGTTCCCGGCGGAACGCTGAAAGAGGAAGAACTGAAAATTTTGTGCGAGGAAACGCCCGAAGTCATCCGCGATAAATTCCGCTTTTCCAAGCGGAAAGAGCCGGTTTACGCCGCCGCGGAAGATTTTTCAAAAAGCAGGCCGCTCGTCGATTTCGAGCGGATGGCGGACGGCTGGGCGCTGAAATACCTTAAAGCGGAAAAGTACAACGACGAGGGGATCCGTCCCTTCCTCTCGTATTTCTATTATAAAATTGCGGACGCGGCAAACGTGCGCATCGCGATGTCGTGCTTGCTGAACGGCGTTGCGGGCGCGGAGATCAAAGAGCGGATGAGGGAAGCGTATGAAAGGTAAGATTGCGATCATCGGCGACGGGGAAAGCGTGCTCGCCTTCAAGGCGGTGGGCGTGGACGCCTTCGGTGCGGACCGCCCGGACACGGCGAGGGAACTCGTGAAAAAACTCGCGAAAACCTATCACATCATCTTCATCACGGACGTGCTCGCCAAGGAGATAGACGACGTATTGTCGCGCTACGTTTCCGCGGCATATCCGGCGATCATTCCCGTGCCGTCGGGAAACGGCGGCAACGGATACGGCTACGAGATGCTCCGCCGCGAGTGCGAAAAGGCGCTCGGCGTGGATATTCTCTTTCGGGACAATAAGGAAAATTGAGGGCAAAGAGTATGCAAGGAAAAATCGTAAAGGTTTCGGGGCCTCTCATCGTTGCGGAAAATATGGCGGACAGCAGAATGTACGACGTCGTCCGCGTGAGCGAGAAAAAACTCATCGGGGAGATCATAGAACTCCGGGGCGACAAGGCGTCCGTGCAGGTCTATGAGGAAACTTCCGGGCTCGGTCCGGGCGAGGTTGTGGAGAGCACGGGCGCACCCCTTTCCGCGGAGCTGGCGCCGGGGCTGATCGGCGGCATTTTCGACGGGATTCAGCGCCCGCTCACGCGCATTTCGGAAGAATACGGCGACCGCATCACCCGCGGCATTTCCATAAACAATCTCGATCGGGAAAAGAAATGGAACTTTGTTCCCCTCGCCAAGGAAGGGGATTTCGTTTCGGCGGGGGATTTCCTCGGCGAGGTGCAGGAAACGCCCGTCGTTTCGCATAAGATTATGGTTCCCTACGGCATAAGCGGAAAAGTGAAAAAGATCTGCGGCGGGGAGTTTACCATCACGGAAACCGTAGCCGTTTTGGAAACCGATCGGGGCGATAAGGAGATCTGTATGCTGCAGAAATGGCCTGTGCGCCGCGGCAGACCCTATCGGGAGAAGATGTCGCCCTCGATGCCAATGATCACCGGGCAGCGCGTGATCGATACGCTCTTTCCCATCGCGAAAGGGGGCGTGGCGGCCGTTCCCGGGCCGTTCGGCAGCGGAAAAACCGTCGTGCAGCACCAGCTCGCCAAGTGGGCGGACGCGGATATCATCGTATATATCGGCTGCGGGGAACGCGGCAACGAAATGACGGACGTTCTCAACGAATTTCCCGCGCTCAAAGACCCCAAAACGGGCGAACCGCTCATGAAGCGCACGGTGCTCATCGCCAACACTTCGGATATGCCTGTCGCCGCGCGGGAGGCGTCGATTTATACGGGCATCACCATCGCGGAATATTTCCGCGATATGGGGCTGAACGTCGCGGTTATGGCGGAT
>CALVZR010000091.1 GCA_944372565.1 uncultured Clostridia bacterium
GCATCCTGTACAGCCTGTTGGCCCAGCGGTGCCACGACAGCGCGTGCACGCCCGAATAGGTGAGCCATATTTCGAATTTGTTGTGCGCGGCGGGATCGTTGCGCTTCGCCGCGTTGATGTCTGCACGCAGTCGTTTGAACATATTCTCCGCTCCTGTGCCGCGCCGTTGCGCGGCCGTAATACGCGGCGCGCCGTGCGCCGCTCTTTCTTAATTATAATATTCTGCGCAGGCGGAATTCGTCAAAGGCGGCATCGATCATTTCGCGGTTGTATATGCGGTAATCGATCAGGTACCGCACGACAACGTCGCGCGCGTCTTCGTAGTTGAAATACGATTCGCAGATCTTCATGAGCGTGTCGCAGTCTTCGCGGCGCATACCCAAAAGCAGGAACAACTTGAAAAGCAGCACCTTTTCGGGAATATAATAGCCTTTGAGCACGTTTGCCCACACCTTTTCGCCGACGCCCAGGCGCTCGGCCATGGCGGCGGGCTCTTCGCCGTATTTTTTTATGACCGCAGCCACGGCGTGCCCCGTCCAGCTTTTGCCGAAAAACGCCCCCACGCGCTTTCTCCAGGGCGCCACGCGCACGGAAAATGAAAAATTGTCGTCTACATACCGCTCTTTGAGTTCCGCAAGCACCTGCCCGGCGTTCGGCTGGTAGGCGAGCTTGCGCATTTCGTTGGCGGCATAGGCGCCTTCCTCGATGCGGTTGCGGTTTTTGAGCACCATGGAAATGGTGACCGACTCGTACGAGGGCATCGAACTGATGCGGTCAAAATTCGCGTACCGCTTGCAGAAATAGTCGTTGAGATCGCTGATAAAATTATCGCTCATGGCCGTGCCTCGCGCAGGAAAAATTTGTTCTGCTATTATTATACATTTTTTCGGCGAAAATTCAATGTTTTTTACGGCGCTTAAAAAAATTTTTTTAAATAAAGTGTAAATCTTTCACAAATAATGTAAAAAGCCGTTGCGTATTTTTGTGAATTATGTTATAATACTATTATAATTCGGAAAAAATTTACCGGAGGAGAAACAGTACGAAACGCACAAGAATTGACGAGATCGCCCTGCTGATCGAAAAAAACGGAAAGATGAGCCTGGAAGAACTGGCACAGTACTTCCCCGACGTATCCGATATGACGCTGCGGCGCGATCTTTTGGAATTGGAAAAAGAAAACAAAGTGATCCGCGTGAGGGGCGGAGCGATGTCTGTACTCGAAGTACAGAAACGTTCGGGCGAGGCGTATGCGCAGAAATCGACCACGAACACCGACGCAAAAAAGACCATCGCCAAAAAGGCGGCTTCGCTGATCGATGAGGGCGTGAGTATGTTCCTCGACGGCGGAACCACGGCGCTGTACCTGGCCAAAGAGCTGCCCGACAGGCCCTGCCACATCTTTACCAACGGGTTGGCCGTGGCCGAAGAACTGAGCCACAAAAAGCAGCCGGAGGTGGTGCTGGTGGGCGGCACGCTCATCAAGGAAAACCTTTCCACCGCCTCGCCGTACACGAAGGTGTTTTTGGAAAACACGAACTTTGAACTGGCGATCATTTCGGCGTCTGCCTTTTCCTTCGAGCAGGGATTTTCCTGCATATCGCAGGTGGAAAGCGACTTGCTGAAATTTATTCTGGCGCGCGCGAAAATGGTGTACATGATGCTGGATACTTCCAAGATCGGCAAGATCATGCCCTACACCTTTGCCACGCCCGACGACATCGACGTGCTCATCACCGACGAGAATTTTGCGCCCGACGTGAAAAAAATGTTCGAAGACAAAAACATCGTAGTGATCTGATTTATTCTGAAAAACGACGGGAGCGTTTCTGCATGGAGTTTGCCATGCCGGAAAACTTTGTTTTTGCGTGCATGAACAAATCTGCGACCGCCGCAAAGCGCCATGGGCGGGGCGCGCCGGACTTTACGGCCGACGGACAGACCTTTGTTTTTCAAGACAGTTTATCCGGTTTTCTGAAAATTTACTGATGCGTCGCGCCTCGCCGCGTTTGCCATGTATGCGACCGGGCGGGCACATAGAAACGAAAACCGGACACAAAAAAGACAGCCGCATTTGCCGGCTGTCTTTTTTTGTTGTACAAGAAGACTCTGCCCCGCGGCAACGCTGAAACGGCAGCCCCGCGGCGATCGCCGCGGGGCCGAATTTCAAAACGGGGCCGGATTTCAAATATGTATTCAGGCTTTTTCCTTATAAAACCGGTAAAAGCCGCACTGCGTGGGGTGGTCGAGAAAAATGCCCCTGCCCTCGGTGAGAAGTTTTGCCGCCACCAGCGCATCCGCCCCCGCCGAAAACAGGTTGAACACGCCCAGCACCAGCATCACGGTATAGCCGACGGTTACGGCGGCGAGCGAAAAGCCGATGCCGAGCAACACGAAGGGTGCCAGCGTGCCGCAAAGATACGCGGCGCGCCCCATGGGCGCCTCGCACGAACAATAGGGCGTAAGCGACGTGCGCAGCACGCCGAAGCGGATGCCCGCAAACGAGCGGTTCGCCGCTGCCCAGCACAGCGCGTGCAGGCATTCGTGCACGGGGATGGACGCCGCC
>CALVZR010000092.1 GCA_944372565.1 uncultured Clostridia bacterium
GTCGATTTTCCTTTTTTCCGGCGCGGCGGGTTTCGCGGCGCGGGCGGCAGACGATTACGCCGGCGTTGGGGCGCAGTATTTTCATACGGATACGCCCGATACGCAAACGGAAAGTTTTCTGAACAAAGCGCCGCTTGTGGGCCCTTCGTACAGGGGCGTGAGAACGGAGATCACATCGTCAAACGGCGATGCGAACGCAGTTTTCAACGGCAACGTCAATCCCGTAGGGGAGCAAAACCGCGTGATCATTACTTTCGACTATAATACAAAGGGTTCGCCGGTTGCGGACGCCGTCGTTTTAACCTATACGGCGCTCAGCGACCCGACCAAGCAGATTTCGCTCGTCAACGTAAGCCGCGGCGGCGGGAACTGGATCACCGTTTCTTTGACGGACGATCTGTATTACAGCGGCGGATTCAAGTATGTGAACGGCACTTCGCAGCCCGTGATCGGACTCAGAGATGATGGCACGTACGAGCAGAACGGCTAGACCGTCTGGAACAGCGGCACTTACGGCTGGGGTGCGCTGGACGGGGAGGAATATCAGGTGATTCTCCCGACCGAAGACTATTCGGATCCTACCGGATTCACTTTGAAAAAGGGCGATGTGAAGATCAACAACTGGACGAACATCGCGAATATTTTCGACGATAACTGGCTCACGTCGAGCAAGGCAAACCTTGGGGAAAGCGAATACGCGGAGCGTTATACGGCGGAATATGCCCGGGAGGTGCTGGACGCTTTGGCGGAAGGCTCGGTGATGAGCGTGCAGTATTACGGGCTGAAAGACGGCTTTGCCGCGTTCAATATCCGCCAGATCAACGGGCAGTGGATCGGCGACGGCGGAAACGTGGCGATCGACCTCGCCAAAACGAAGGCGTATTCCGTGCAGAATACGGATACGCTGTATAAGGGCGTGCCCTTCAAGGTGAGCGAAATTTTAGACTTGTACTCGGTGAACGATACGGCGGAAAAAAGAAATTCCTGGGCTTCCGGATTTATCGGGGCTTCGGAATGGATCGTTGACGGCAGCGCAGCCGACAGGTATTTTGAATTCGGCAACACCTCCAATCCCGCAAACGATAAAACCTTCACGGTAAACGAAACCGGGGAATATCACATTATCGTATCGAGCTGTAACAGCAACCCCGCTTCGGAAGCGACGGGGTGGAGCACGCAGACGGTGTTCACGTTTACCGTAAAAGACGGAAAACCGACCGTTGAAATGACGGAAGGGGCGAATTTCGTAAAAGACGTGGAAGTCGATCTTTCGGAGTTTTTCGATATCTGGAATCTGGGCGACGATCTCAGCGTAACGTACGCCGCGGACGGGGAGCCGCTTCCCGGCAGCGCGTTCACGCCGACGGGAGAGAGCCACGAGATCACCGTTACCGCGTCCGATCTGTACGGCACGACGACGGAGACGTTTACCATTCCCTGCGTTGAGATCTACGTGCCGGAAACCGCAGCGGTTTCGGGGTATTACGGGAAACCCGTTTCTCTGCCGCTGCCCGTCGTTCCCGAAGGAACGCAATATACGCTTTGCGTTTACGACGAGGAGAACAACGAGATAACGACTTCCGTTTCGCACGTGTTTGCGGAAGGCGGAACATATACCGTCGTATATACCGTTACGGTGTTCGGTTCGTCCGCGCCGATCACGAAGGAATGCGCGTTTACGCTTACGCTCGAAACGCTGCCGCCCGAAATCGTGATAAACGGGGAATACGAAGACAGTTATTTTGCGGGAAAACGGCTTACCGTACTCGGCGCGGAGGCTTCGGACGGCACGGAAACTTATCCCGTGAATACGGAGGTTTATCTGAACGGTTCCAAGGTTGAGGTGACCGACGGCACGATCGCGCTCTCCGAAGGGGAATACGAAATCGTGTATTCGGTTTCCTACGGCGACGGACTGAGCACGGAAGTGCGGCGCGGTTTCACGGTGCTTGCCGATACCGAAGCGCCCGTTATCGTTGTGGACGGTTCTTACGGACAAACATATCAGACGGGAAATGTGTTGGGAATCCTCGACGCAAAGGTTACCGATAATTCGGGAGAACCGCTCGATTATACCGTGCAGATCACCCGCGGCAGAGACGTGATCACCGCCGAAAACGGCGAACTGCGCCTGGAAAAGGGCGGTTCGTATAAAATCGTTTACAGGGCGACCGATCTTGCGGGAAATAGCGCGGAAAAGGTGTTTGAATTCACCGTGTCCGGCTCCGGCTGCGCCTGCTCCGGGGAAGTCGGCGGCGAGATCTGGTTTGCGGCGCTCTTGCTGCCCGCGGCCGCGGTCTGGATAATCATGAGGAGAAAGAAGAGTGAAAACGAGAAATAAAAATATCTTTTTGATACTGTTTGCTGCGGTTCTGATGGTTGCGGTCGTTTTCGGAACGATGGTCGTCCGCGCCGAGCCGACGGAAGAAACGGTGTATTTTTCTTCGGAGCAGGAACTGGTTACGGAAAACGACGTTGTCGATACCCGCGACGTGCCGGGGATGACGGTTACCCTGAAAGGGGTGAACGGACAAGACAGAGTTTCTTTCGATTACCTCAACTATATCGCAAAAGACGAACTCGCTTCCGGGTTTCTGGAACTGGCATTCATTCCCGAAACGGTGGGGCAGGCGGATTTCGATTACGCCCTGATCACGCTTACCGATGCGGACGATGAAAATCAGAAACTCGTTTATGCCGTGGCGCCCCAGCCCGATACCGCGGCTTGGTGGTATTCGTGGAGCGCGGCGTGGATCGGATACACGGACAGCGTGGAACCCGTTTCCAGCGTGAAATTCCAGTTCAATTCCATGTTGAAGATCAGCGGAACGGAACAGTATCTGATGGGATACAATAATTCTTTCATCGCGCCTACGCATATTTATTACACGGGACCTTACATGGAAGTCGGATATAACCTCGGCGCGAAAAACCAGTATTTCGTGCAGGATACCGAAGACGCCGCGCTGAGTTCTCTGACGTTCGCCCTGAGCGGAACGAGCGCCACGATCAACGGCAACACGATAGCCGATCTGACCAACGACGACTTCATGCAGTCCGCAAACGCCATGCTGACGGATACGCCGTATGAAAACCTTTATTCCAGGGAATATTTCGAGAACCTGTTTTCTTCCGGATACTGCAAACTGAAGATCACGCTGCTGGGATGCCGGAGCGACAACATCACCTGCCATATCCGCAAGATCGGCAGCCAGTGGATAGAAAGCAATCCCGGGAAAGGAGTGGTAAACGCGTCCCCGCAGTTCAATATCGAACATAACACCCACGCGGTGGCGGGCAAGCCGTTCGTTCTGCCCGATACGACGGTGCGCGATTTCAGGGAAGGGGATATTTCGGGAAAAGCGGAATACGCTTTCTTTACGGCAACGGGCAGCGAGCTTTTTTACAGCGGCGATTCGATCGTTTTCCCGCAGGCGGGAGAGTATGAGATGCGCTGTTTTGTGCAGATGGAAAGCGGGGAAATCTTTTCCGCGAGCCGTTCGGTGATCTGCTACGAGAAAATGCCGAAAACGAGCTTCACGATAAACGGGGACTTCGCCGAAACGTATAAAACGGGCGACGTGCTCACCGTTCCCCCCGTGAGCGCGACAAACGATCTGAGCACAAAAAACGATAAATCCGTTTCCGTATCGGTATATCTGCAGTTGAACGGCGCGGAGGAAGAAAGTTTTTCCGCAACGGAATACAGTTATTACACGCTGACAAAAGCGGGGAACTATGTGCTGAGTTTCCTGTTCCAGAACGAATACGGCATCGTGGACAGCAGAAACTTTGCGTTTACGGTGGAAAACAGCGTCGGGTTCCAGCCCGGATTCCTGCCCGTTACGCTGACTTCGGAAAAAGCGAACCGCATTGCGGATTGCGAACTCGTGAATTACGTGAACGATACCGCCGTTTCGGAAATGTACAGGGCGGCATACGTGAACGACACCCGCGTGTTCCTGGCAAAGGGGAACGAAATCCTCGACGGTAGCTTTACGTTTAACGGAAAGCTGGAAGGCGTGAGCGCGGTGCTCACCTATAAAGCGGGCTTTTCGGAAGACGAGATGATTTACGAAACGAGTTACACCATCCCCGTGATCGCGCCCGTGTATGCGGAAGATTATATCGTGCAGTACGACGGCGCGGATTATACCCGCATAGCGGGAACGCAGTCTTCCGTGGAGGAGATCATCTTTACGACCGATAAGGACATGGGATTCATGCTGCCGCAGATCCTTCCCGCAGACGGGCTCGAATTCTCCTTCGACGTAAAGGCGGGGGGAGAATACAGCAGGATCAACGTGGTGCTGCGCGATTATGAAAATCCCAATAAAAAACTCGTGTTTTCTCTCAGCGAAAACGATTCCGCGACTTCGGTGTTATCCGTAAACGGAGTATATGAAGGCATCGTGAACGGTTCGCTGATCAACGACAGCAGTTATTTCCAGTGGC
>CALVZR010000093.1 GCA_944372565.1 uncultured Clostridia bacterium
CTTCCCAGTGCATGAGAAGGGTCATAATCTGCGTATCGAAGAGTTCGCGGTAGCGGCGGATATGCGGCAGGCAGTTGGTATAGGGATAGTTCCCGTTTGGCACGATGGAATTTTCGCCCGCGTCGCACTTGCCGCGGATGACAAAGGTTACCGCTACGGGCGAGCCGAGCAGCCACGCGGGAAGATCTTTGTTTTCTTCGAGCTTAGGGAGATTCATCAGTTTGCTCGCATGCAGCCAGTCGCGGTAAATATCGGCTGCGTCGTACCACGTGCCGCCGATGCCGCCGAGCACCACGTCGTAACGATATTCGTAAACTTCGTCGAAGGGCGCGGCGGGGAACATCTGCATAATGAGACGGATGCCGCCGTCTTCCGGTTTCCACTCCACGAGTTTGAGGTTTGCGTCCTCATCGTGCGAGGCGTAGTAAAAACCGTGCTCGCCGTTGTAATACGCCATAAACTGCATGGGGCAGGCGCCCGGATACACGCCTTCCCAGCCCTTGGCGGGGAACACCGTGCCGTCGTTGTAGCTCATCAGTTCGTTGCGGAAATTCTCGTCGTAGATCTCCACGCCTTCCATGGCGGGCCAGAACAGTTTATATCCGTTCACGCCCAGACGGTTTTTCAAGAGCACGTTGGGGAAGCGCACGCTTTCCGCCTTCATCCCCGTATGGTTTTCAAATTGCAGGCGGGCTTTTAAAAAGGTATCGTCCGAGCAGTCGAGTTTTGCGGTAACGTTCAGATCGCAGCCGCCCACCTTCTCGTAGCGGACGGTTACCACGCCGCCCTTTTCCGTCACCGAAACCGCCTTGCCCGTGGAGAGCCACACGCGCTCCCCGCCTTCTTTGATGAAGGTGAGATCGGCAAGCGGAACGGGTTTTTCGAGGTAATTGATCCCCGTCTTTCCGTAAAATTCTGCGATGTTGCCCGTTTCGTCGTCGATGGAAACGGCGTAATTCTTTCGCGTAATGATCATTTCAGTTCTCCTTTTACGGCGCGCGCGATGCGCTCCGCGATGCATTTCATACCGTAATCGTTGGGGTGTTTCGCCACGCCGCCGTGCCAGAATTCGCCGAGCGCCTTGCACTCCGCCTTCTCGCCCAGATCGTCGATGGGAATAAAGGTGAAGTTTCTCTTTTTCGCCACCTCTTCGATGGGCACGTCGAAGGGATCGTACCGCCAGAAGAGGCTGGTTACGAAGGTTTTGCAGTGATCGTTCCTGAAATAGTCGATCATCCTTTCAAAGCAGGGCGCATAGGGCACGGTCTTCACCTTTTCGGTATCGGAATTTTCCCCGATGCGGATGACGAGCACGTCCTCGTCGAAATCCTTGGCCTCTTTGAAGAGATCGAGCACGGACGGATCGTAAAACTGCCGTTCCCAATCGGCCGCGTGCACCACGCAGTAGCTCACCGGGCCGTACTTTTCTTCCAGCATCTTCACGGTCCGGTGCACATAGTCGTTTTCCAAACAGGAGGCCGCCATACCGCACTCCCTGTCCCAGCCGATGTCCTTTTTCACGCCGTGGATGGTGATGGAATTGCCCACGAACGTCACTTTGAGCGCGGCGTTTTCCTTTTCGGTCTTTCTGACCAGCCTGAAAACGTCCACCTGGTTTTCCGCGGAAACGGTGTTCTTTTCAAAATCGGAATTGTTCATACATTCTCCTTTGCGAAATAAAGTTCGTAAATTTTACGGCGCAGGCCCGCATGCCAGCGGGCGTCGCGCGGGTATTCGTGAAACCCTTCCTTCACGCCCTCTCCGCGCAGGAAGTCCTTCACCGCCTCCTTGCCGATCCTGCTTTCCAGCAGGGAGAGCGCGCGCATATCCTGAATGGCGTCGAACATCACTTCGTGACGGACGGAATCGAGCGCGCCCTTTTCACCGGGATACACGATAAAGCTGTCCCCGCTCTGGAAGGGGCCGCCCGCGTCCGTGCGGATATACGGGTTCAGATGGCGGATGGAGAGAAAACTCTCGTAAAAATTATATCCCCAGTGCAAAAAGCCCGCGCAGTCGTTCATATAAAGCTGCGCGCCCAGAATGCGGTTGCGCTGCGAGGGCATCCCGATCAGGCGGTTGGAAAGATAGCCGTTATACTGCCCCGAACAATAATACACCCACATATCGGGGATGTGATAGGGCAGAAATTCCTCCGCCTCCGACGTCGCGGGGACGGGGTGCGGAGAAGTACCGTCGAGATAAGATTGCAGGTTGCTGTTCGCGTCGATGAAGGGGATATCCTCCGCGAGCGAACGCACCAGCGCGCTCGCCTTGGCGAAATGCCCGAAATCCGCGGCGTTCGGCTCGTCCGAAACGTGCAGGAACGTGCATTTATCGATGCCGAGCTCGCGCAGTTTTTTCACGAGTTCGGGCAGGAAGGCTTTCAAAAACGCGGTGTATTCCTCGCCGTCCGAAGGCGTGTCCCAGCCGAAAATGCGCGTTGCTTTTCCGCCGACGTCCGCAACGATCTTGGGCGCAGCCTTCGCACCCCACTGCGTGAAGAGGTGCGACATTTCGAAATGCGTGAACCCGATCTCCTTGCACATCGAAACGAATTTTTCAAATTCCGAAAAATCGAACGCATAGCCCGCCGCCGTCTTTTTCACGCCAACAAGCTGCACCGTGAGCCGCTCTCCGCCCACCCTCGTATCCAGCGGCGGCGTGAACAGCGGGGTATAAACGACGTTCATCCCGTGTTCGTTCGCCTTTTTTAAAAAAGAGCGCGTGAGGGAATAAAATCTCGCGGAAAAGGGTTTCACGCGGTAATAATTGCAGATGCTGTCGTAATGCACCCAGTTGGTGTAAAGCAGTTTCTGCGCGGGCAGAAAGGCGTTTTTCACCTCCACGGTATAGGAAACTTCTCCGAGTTCCTCCCCGTTTTCCCCCGTGAAGGAAAATTCCAGCTTATGCCTGCCCGCGGGGATGGTTCCCTTTCCCCGCACGGTCACCCAGAGCGCGCGCCACTGCCTGTGGAAGATGATGAACCCTTCCTCGGGAAGGGGCAGAAGCACATCGGGCAGCATAACGGGGTCTTTCGCCAGATAATAATCGTCGCATTCGTACTTCGACGGCATGGAAACGGGCACGAGCTCCGCATAGCGCACTTCAACGTACTTCGCGATGTCGCCGCGCACGTTCACGTGCACGAAACGCCTGTCCCATTCGCCGCTCGCCATGGCGATCT
>CALVZR010000094.1 GCA_944372565.1 uncultured Clostridia bacterium
ATCCTGCTGCTCGACGAGCCGACCAACCACCTCGACGCTGGCACCAAGGATTTCGTGACCCAAACGCTGAAAAATTACCGCGGCAGCGTGCTCATCATCAGCCACGACGCGGATTTTCTGAACGCCGTTACCGATAAAACGCTCTTCATCGACAAAACGACGCACAAGATGACCGTTTACGACGGCAATTATACGGCGTTCAAACGGCAGTACGCGCGGGATAAACTGCTGAAAGAGATGCGGATCGCCAACCAGGAGCGGGAAATCAGAAAACTCGAAGATTTCGTACAGCGGGCGAAACAGGCTTCCCGCACCAATCACAACCTCAAACGTATGGGACAGGACCGCGAGGAAAAACTCGCCAAGGCGCGCGCCGCCCTCGAAACGAGGGACCGGGAATACCGCCGCGTGAAGATCCGGCTCGACCCAAAACGGGAGAACGCAAAAATTCCCCTGCGCGTGGAAGAACTCCGCTTTCACTATCCCGATATGCCGCCGCTCTATCGCGGGCTGTCCTTCGCGCTCGCGGGCGGCGAGCGGTTTTTAATCGTCGGGGAAAACGGCGCGGGAAAATCCACGTTGCTCAAACTGATTATGGGCATCTTAACGCCGGACGGCGGTGAGATCAAGTTCAGCCCGAAAACGGACATCGCCTATTACGCGCAGGAACTCGAACTGCTCGACGAGGATAAAAACGTGCTGGAAAACGCCGAAGGCGAAGGCTTCACCGACGTGCAGCGGCGCAATATTTTGGGAAATTTCCTCTTTTTCGGCGACGAAGTTTTCAAAAAGGTGCGCGTGCTCTCCCCCGGCGAAAAGGCGCGGGTGGCGCTTTGCAAACTGCTCCTTCAAAAAGCCAACCTGCTGATTTTGGACGAACCGACCAACCACCTCGACCCCGACACGCAGGCGGTGATCGGCGAAAATTTCCGCGATTATGCGGGGACCATTCTCCTCGTGAGCCACAACCCCGCCTTTGCCGAACAGGTGGGCATCACGCGGATGCTCGTTCTCCCCGAGGGCAAAATCGTCGATTACTCCAAAGAACTTTTGGAATACTATCAGCTCGTGAACACCGATCTGCTTTAAAATGCGCCCACCCCGCCCTCCGAGATACGCGGAGGGCGGAGTGGGTTTTTATAACCCTGCGATTTTGCGCGCGCACCTCTTTTGCGCCCTGCAAAAAAAGGTTCAGTTCAGCGCGATGTCTTTCAGTTTTTGGTATTTTTCCAGCGCGACGCGCTTGATCTCGTCCAGGTTCTCCCCCGATAAAAACGCCTCGTCGCTCAGTTTTTTCGCGAGAAAGATCGCCGAGGAAGAATAACTTAAATTCCCCAGATCCCCCATAAATTTGCCGCTCTGGCGCGCGCCCATAAAGTCGCCGCCGCCGCGCATCTGATAATCGTATTCCGCGATCTTGAACCCGTCCGAATTGTTTTTTAAGATTTTCAGCCGTTCGAGCGAATCCCCCGCCGCCCGCGTGAGCAGAAAACAATAACTTTCCAGCGCCGAACGCCCCACGCGCCCCCGCAGCTGGTGCAGCTGCGAAAGCCCGAACCGCTCCGCATTGTAAATGACCATCACGGACGCGTTGGGCACGTCCACCCCCACCTCGATGACCGTGGTGCTCACGAGCGCGTCGTATTCCCCCGCCTTGAACGCCCGCATAATCTCGCTCTTCTCCGCGTCCTTCATCTTGCCGTGCAGCAGGCAGAAACGCACCCGCGGCAGTTTGCCGCAAAGCTCTTCGTAAAGTTCCTTCACGCTCATCAGCGCGCCTTCTTCGTCCTCTTCGATCTTGGGGCAGACGAAATACGCCTGCCGCCCCGCCGCGATCTCCCTGCCGATGAAGGCGAGCATATCGTCGTATTTCGCATACGGCACCACGTTGGTGCGCACTGTTTTTCTCTCGGCGGGCTTGTCTTTGATGGTGGAAATTTCCAGATCGCCGTAAAAGATGAGCGAAAGCGTGCGGGGTATGGGCGTGGCGCTCATTACGAGAACGTCCGGACAACTTCCCTTTTCCCCCAGCGCGCTCCGCTGCGCCACGCCGAAACGGTGCTGTTCGTCGCATACGCAAAAACTCAGGTTCTGAAATTCCACGTCGTCCTGCAAAACGGCGTGCGTGCCGACGAGCAGGCGGATCTCCCCCGCTTTCAGTCGGGCTTTGATCTCCCTCTTTTCCTTTGCCGTGTTGCTCCCCGTGAGCAGTTCGGCGGTAAATTCGGGAAAATACCGCTTTGCGACGGCGAAATTCTGCCGCGCGAGCACTTCCGTGGGCGCGAGCATCGCCGCCTGATAGCCGCTTGCGAGGGCGATATACATGGCGGCGAGGCTCACCGCGGTTTTGCCGCTGCCCACGTCGCCCTGCAAGAGGCGGTTCATCACCTTTTCGCCCTTCATATCCGCATAAATTTCGTTCACCGCCGCCTTCTGCCCCTCCGTGAAACGGAAGGGAAAGCGGGCGATGAAGGAAAGCAGCTGCTTGTCCGTGCAGGAATAGCGGTTCACGCGCACCTGTTCCCCGCTGCCTTTCACGATTTTGAAGGCGGAGATCAGCTTGAAATATTCTTCCGCAGCGACGCGGTCGGAAGCCTTTTCCTTTTCGGAAAAACTCGCGGGGTCGTGCACCGCGGCGTAACTCTGCGCCAGATCGGGAAGATCGTATTTTTTTTGCAGGAACGCGGGAATAACGCTGCGCGGCGGCGCGAGCCTGAGCGCCAGGCGCACGCTGTCGCGCACGAGTTTCTGCGTGAGGCTCCCTTTAAGCGGGTACTGCGGCACGATGCCTTTCAGCCTCGCGTTCTGCTCGATGGGCTCGAAGGAGGGATTGACCAGGCTCACCTGCCCGAAACGGTTCTGCACCCGCCCATAAAAGAGATATTCCTCCTCTTCTTTCAGCTTGCCGAGCACATACGGCTGATTGAACCAGATGGCGGTGAACGGCTCTCCGTACTGCGAACAGAACGCCTTCACGTATTTCGTGTGCCGCGCGGAGGTGAGCGGCGGCGGCACGCGGGTAACCTTGCCCACCGTGAGCACCACGTCGTTATGATAGCACTCCTTGAGGAGAGTGACGCGGCGGAGGTCGAGATAGGCGCGCGGAAAGAGCGCGGGGAGATCTTCCACGGAAAAGACGTTCAGTTTATTCAGGTCTTTTTCACGGACTTCGGAAATGCCGCGGATCGATGTGAGTTTCATTCTTCTCCTTTTCTTGCGCGGGCGGACCGCCCTCCTTTGCGGGAAAAACCGTTCCCGGAAAACAAAACAGGCGGGCAAAATGCCCGCCCGTCCCCTTTTTTCAATGTCTGCTCAATTGCGATGAGATAATAATAAATAGAATTTCTACTCAAGCGCGATGAGGTAATAATAAATGGGCTGGCCGCCGTAGTTGATCTCCACGTCGCAATCGGGATATTTTTCCTGCAGAACGGTCTGCAGTTCGGCGGCGTCCTCCTCCTTCACGTCCTCTCCGTAATAGAGGGTGATGATCTCGTCGGACATACTCTTGAGTTTTTCCACGAGTTTGAGCACCACTTCCGCGATGTTGTCGCCTTTGGCTAAGATCTTCTTGTTATCCAGCCCGATGATATCGCCCTCCTGCAGGGAGAACCCGTCTATCTTCGTCGTGCGGACGGCGTAGGTAACCTGCCCCGCGGTGACGTTGTCGAGCGCGTGGATCATATTCGCCTTGTTTTCCTCGGCGCTCACTTCCGGGTCGAAAGCCAGCGCGGCGGAAAAGCCCTGCGGGATGTTCTTGGTGGGAATGACGTGGATGGTTTTGCCCTCTACGAGCGATTTCGCCTGTTCCGCCGCCAAAATGTTATTCTTGTTGTTGGGCAGCTCGAAAATGGTATCCGCATTGATGCGCTGCGCCGCGTCCGCAATGCTGCTCGCGCTCGGGTTCATGGACTGCCCGCCCTCGATGATGCCGTCCACCGTGAGGTCGCGGAAAATTTCCGAAATGCCCTCGCCCACCGAAACGGCGAGCATTGCCATATCCTTCTTTTCCGCCTCGTATTTCTTTTTGAGGGCGCGGTTCTGCTCGAGCATATTTTCGATTTTCACCTTGTCGAGCTCGCCGAGTTCGAGCGCGTAGGAAAGCGCCACGCCGGGGCGGTTGGTGTGCACGTGCACCTTCACCAGCTCCAAATCGCCGATCACGATGACGCAATCGCCCAGATTCATCAGTTTTTCGCGGAGTTTTTCGATATCCGCGAGGGTGGTTTTCTTCTTGATGTTGATAATGAAAAATTCCGTGCAGTAGGCGAACTCGATCACGCCGAGGTTCATAATGTCGGCATGTTCCATCAGCGTTTCGCCCGAAGGCTTGTTCTCGCTTGCGGCAAATTCGCCCCCGCTTACTTCCTCGCCGATGAGCGCCTTATACATCCCCTCGTAAACGCACATCAGCCCCTTGCCGCCTGCGTCCACCACGCCCACCTTTTTCAGCACGGGCAGCAGATCGGGGGTGAGTTCCACCGCCTCGTTGCCCTTCTGGATGAGTTCGGGAAGAAGGGTTTCAAAATCCTTGAAACGCGATTTGATCTGCATCGCGTGCTCGCCCACCATACGCGCCACCGTGAGCATCGTGCCTTCTTTCGGCTTGCTCACCGCGCCGTAAGCGACCTTCGCGCCGTTCTGCAAAGCGGCGGCGAAAAGTTTTGTATCGATGGTCTGCGCCTCTTTGATGGCGTTGCAAAATCCCCTTAAAACCTGCGATAAAATAACGCCCGAATTGCCCCGCGCCCCTCTGAGCGCGCCCTTGGAAACGGCCTCCGCGATGTCGTGGATGGCGTTGCTGTTGCAGTTCATCAGCTCCTGCACGGCGGAGCGGATGGTGAGAGACATATTTGTACCGGTATCTCCGTCCGGCACGGGAAAGACGTTGAGCGAGTCTATCGTCGCCCTGTTTATATCGAGGAGCTTCGCCGCCGTGACGATCATGTTTTTCAACATCGCTCCGTTTATGGTTTTCTGCATTCTTTACCCCTTCGAATCGTTTCTGTAATGGAATTTCGGGAACGCGAAAAGCGCAATCCGCCGAAAGCGACGGATCGCTGTAAGTTCCCTTTTAAAGTTTTACGCCCTTGATGTTCACGTTCACCGTGTCCACCAGCATACCGGTAAAGCGCTCCACGCGGTATTTCACGAACTCTTTCAAAGCCTCCGCCACCGCCTTGATGGAAACGCCGTGCTTCACGATTACGTGAACGTCGATAAAAATCCTGTCCCCGCTCGTTTTGATGTGCACGCCCTTCACCGTATTTTTGCGCGTAAAGAGAGCGGTTACGGAATCTATAATACTGTACGGCACAAACTCCACGATGCCGTAACACTCCAAAGAAGTGTAATATACAAAGTCGGCTATCGCTTCGTCGGTTATACTGATCTCGCCGTAGATGTTGTTTGTATTTACAGACATTTTCAACCGCCCTTTCCTTTTTTGCCGCACGCCGCGTTTTCGGCATACGGTTATTTTAATTTTACAATATTTGCCCGCGTTTGGCAACTTTATTTTGAAACTTTTTGTTTTTTTGCGGCCGAATTTCGCAAAGGAACAAAAATTTTCCCTTTTTCTCTCTTTTTTTCTTGCTTTTTTCCCCGTTTTGTGGTAGAGTATCTATGCTGATTTTGCAAATAACCCAAATCGAGGAGGCGAATAGAGATGTCCAGAGTATGCAGCGTTTGCAATAAAGGGAAACTTTCCGGCAATTTGGTGAGCCACTCCAACCGCAAAACCCCCCGCCAGTACAACGCGAATTTACAGAAAGTGAAGGTGAAGCATGCGGACGGCAGCGTTTCCAACGAATACGTTTGCGCGCGTTGCCTGAAGAGCGGCAAAGTGGAGAGAGCGTAAAGATTTTTTGCGGCAAACTTGTCCGACGGCGGCTGTGCTATACACGGCCGCTTTTTTGCGTTTCGCCGCGTACTCCTCCGCGGGAGCAAAACAAAATGCGGGGAAACCCCATACAGGACGCCCCCTGAAAACCGAAAAGCGGTTGCTTACATTGCAACCGCTTTTGTTTCGCTCTTTTTTATTTTGCACCGAAAAATCAGTCGTAAAAGTTTCCGCACCGCTTTGGGCGGCTTGATGCAGCAAATTTTCATAGTTCTCTCCTTTCCCCGCCGAAAGGCGGAAGTACGGTAAATTACTATCATTATATGCCGCATCCCCGCGGATATGACAGAATTTTTATTCCGCCCCTTTGAGCCGCGCGACGGCGGCGCGGCGGTCCGCCGCGCCGAACACGGCGCTGCCCGCCACCAGTACGTTTGCCCCCAGCGCGGCGATGGAGACGGCGTTCTTTTCGGTTACGCCGCCGTCCAGTTCGAGTTCGATCTTCCGCCCGCTCCGCCTGATTTCAGCCGCGAGCGCGGCGATCTTCTCTCCCACGCTTTCGATGTATTTCTGCCCGCCGAATCCCGGATATACGCCCATCACGACGACGAGATCGGCATCTTCCAGCACGTCGAGCGCGGCGGACGCGGGAGTATTCGGATTGACGACGACGCCCGCCTTCTTCCCCAGCGCACGGATGGCTTTCAGCGTTTCGCCCGTCTTTTTTCCGCACGCCTCCGCATGCACGGAAATATAGTCCGCGCCCGCTTCGGCAAATCGTTCGATATATTTCCACGGCTCCACGATCATCAGGTGCACGTCGAGGGGCAAGGCGGTGTGTCTGCGGATATCCGCCACCATCTTGATGCCGAACGTGATATTGGGCACGAACACGCCGTCCATCACGTCCACGTGAATCCAGTCGGCGCCGCAACGCCCGAGGCTCTCCACCTCTTCGCCCATCTTCGCGAAGTCCGCCGAGAGGATGGACGGCGCGATTTTGATCTCATTCATATCTCTTTCTCCTGCCTTTCAGTTCCGCATAGATCTGCTTGTAGCGTTCGTATCTGCCTTCCGGGATCTCCCCGCTCTCCGCCAGCGCGGCGACGGCGCACCCCGGTTCGCCCGTGTGCGAACAGCCGCGGAAGCGGCATTCGCCCGAATGCGCCGAAAACTCCGGATAATATTCCGCGAGTTCGGTTTCGTCCATATCCGTTTCGAGCGCGGCAAAACCGGGGGTATCCATGATCTGCCAGTCGCCGAAAAAATAGATGCGCGAAGCCGTGGTGGTGTGTTTTCCCCGCCCGATGGCGCTCAGATCCCCCACTTTGAGAGAGGCGCCGAACATTGCGTTCACCAGCGAACTCTTTCCCACGGCGGACTGCCCCGCGAGCGCGGTCAGCCTGCCTTTGAGCCGCTCTTTCAGGGCGGCGAGGTTGTCCTTTTCCGCCGCGGAGACCGAAAAGATCTCGTAAAACGCGCCGTATTCTTCACAAACCTTCCGATAAACCTCCCTGCCGAGGTCGTTTTTATTGACCGCGAACACGACTTCTGCGCCCTCTCTTCCCGCGGAGGCGAGCAGTTTATCGAGCATAAGAAAATCGGGTTTGGGTTCGGGGGAAAGCACGGCGCAGATGAGTTCCACGTTCGCCACGTTCGGGCGGACAAACCGCGTTTTGCGCGGCAGCACGGAAGCGATGGCGTCCTGTTCGAACGTCACGAAGTCCCCCACCAGAATTTCGGTTTTTCCCTTCATTCTGCCGCGCGCGAACAGGCGGGATTCCCCCGCTTCGCTCTTCACGATGTATTCCCTGCCGTGCGCGGCGATCACCTGTCCCGTCAAAATTCTTCTCCGTTTTCGATGTATTTTTGCCGGAGCTGCCCGCAGGCGCCCTCGATATCCGCCCCCATTCTGCGGCGGAGGGTTGCCGAAAGCCCGCCGTGTTCCAGCCGCCCCAGAAAAGCATACGCCTGTTTATCCGTTGCCGCAAGCAATTTTCTTTCCTTCACCTCGTTGAGGCGGATGAGATTGACGTGGCAGGGCTTTCCTTTAAGCAGGGAAACGAGCGCGTCCGCCGAGGCTTTTCCGTCGGTTTCCCCCGCGATGAGCACGTATTCGAAAATATACCGCCTGCCCGTTTTGGAAAAATAATCATCGCACGCCGCGAGGATTTCCTTCACGGAAAAGCGCTTTGCCACGGGCATAATCTTCTGCCGCTCCTCGTCGTCCGGCGCGTGCAGGGAAACGGTCAAATTCACGGGCAGTCCCTCGTCCGCAAACCGGCGGATCTTGTCCGCCAGCCCGCAGGTGGAAAGGCTCACGTTGCGCAGGCTGATGTTCAGCCCGCCCTTTTCCGAGAGGTTTTTTAAAAAACGCACGGTGTTGTCGTAGTTGTCGAGCGGCTCTCCGCTGCCCATCAGTACGACATTGGTTACCGCGCGCGCGTCCGCCGTGCCGCCTTCCGCGGCGTTTACCGCGGCGATCTGCCCCAGAATCTCCCCCGCGGTGAGGTTGCGCACCAGCCCGTTCAGTCCGCTCGCGCAGAACGCGCACCCCATGCGGCAGCCGACCTGCGTGGAAACGCACTGCGTGTTCCCGTATTTATACTTCATCAGCACGCCTTCCACCACGTTGCCGTCCTGTAATCTGAAGAGGAATTTTTTCGTGCCGTCCGCGCTCACGAGCGTCTGCACGATCTCGCAGGGCGGGGTATAAAAGCGGTTTTCCAGCTCTTCCCGCAAGGATTTTGGCAGCGCGCTCATCTCCTAAAAGCGCAGATTTTTACACAGTTCGGAAAACACCTGTCCCGCGCGGTACGCGGACTGCCCCATCTCCGTAAAAACCGTTTTCAGCTCCTCGGGGGACCAATCGAGCAAAACTTTTTTCAATTCACTCCCTCCTCAGAAATTTCGCGAAGAAAAAGCCGCCGCCCGCCGCGTCCGGCAGGAACTGGATTCCGCATTTTTTCTTCTCGTGCGCGAGCGGGCTTTCCGCTTCGCAGAGCGAAAAGGCGGGGTTTTCTTTGAGAAAACGCTCGGCGTTCGCCGAATTTTCCTCTTCAAAATAAGAGCAGGTGGAATAATAAAGATACCCGCCCTTCTTCACGTAAGCGGCGCAGTTTTGCAAAATTCTCCGCTGCAAAAGCACGAGATTTTGCAAATCGCCCTCGTTTTTGTTCAGCTTGATATCGGGATTTTCAAACGCCACGCCGAACCCCGAACAGGGCACGTCGCACAAAACGGCGTCGAACGCGCCCGCAAAGCGCGGCTCGAACGCCGAAGAATCCTTCACCTCGACGGAAATATTCTCCCTGTGCATACGCGCGGCGTACGTTTCGATGAGTTTCGCGCGGTGGGGATGCACTTCGCAGGCGGTTACCTTTTCAAAACGGCGGGAAAGATTTACGCTCTTCCCTCCCGGCGCGGCGCAGGCGTCCAGAAGGGTTTTTCCGCTCTCCACCGCCGCGCAGATCGCCGCCGAACCCACGCTCTGAAAGGTATATATCCCCTTGTCGTAATCGGCGTTGCGCACGAATCCGCTCGCCGAAAACACGTTTTCAAAGGGCGTTTCCCGATACGGAACGCCGAGAGAACGCAGATATTCTTTTCCGTCCGCCCCGTAAAACACCAGGGTGGAGCCGCCGCCGTTTGCCGCGAGGATCGATTCCGCCCGCTCCCTGCCGTATTCGGCGATCAGCCGTTTCACCGCGAACGCGGGATAGGAATATTTTACGCACAGCCGCTCGAAATCGTTTTCGGGCAGGGGGATCTCCCGCTCCGCAAACCGCCGCAGCACGGCGTTCACATAGCCGCCCACGCCGCCCTTTCCCATCTTTTTGACGAGTTCCACGGCGTTGTCGATGACGGCGTACGGCCGCTTTTGCAGAAATTTTATGGCGTACATGGCGATTTTGAGCACGATTTTTACCGCCGCTTTCGGGCTTTTCGGGCTTAAAACGCCGATAGAATACGTCAGCAGCGCGTCGTTTTCAAGCACGCCGTAGCAAAGTTTGGTCGTGAGCGCGCGGTTTTTCTCCTCCACGGGCGTATCGGCGAGCGCCTGTTTCAGGTACGCGCCCTCCCCGTAAACCTTGCCGAGCACGCAGTACGCGTCGTAAAAGGTCGTCAGCATCCGCCCACCGCGTCGCCCGCGGCGATCTTGCCGCCGCGCGCGTAATCCGCCGCGCTCATACGGCGCGAGCCCTGCGGCGTGACCTCTTCCACAATTAAAGAGCCCTTCCCGCAGGCGATTTCCAGCGCCTTATCCGCGCGGAGCACCTCGCCCGGATTTCCTTCGCCCGCCGCGGCTTTCGCCCGATCGATTTTAAGCTGCGCCCCGCGCACGAAGGTGTCGGCGCACGGCCACGGCTCGAACGCCCGCACGCGGCAGGCGATCTCCTCCGCGGGCAGGGAAAAATCGATCAGCCCGTCTTCCTTGGCGATCTTTTTGCAAAACGTCGCCTCGGCGGCGTTCTACGGGGTGAATGCCGCCTTGCCCGATTTCACGAGCGCGACGGCCTGCAGGATGCACTCCGCGCCCAGCGCGGAGAGCCGAACGAATAAATCGCCCGCGTTTTCGTCCTCCCCGATATCCGTTTCCCGCTCAAAGAGGATATCCCCCGCGTCCGTTTCGAACGCCGTTTTCATAATAGTGACGCCCGTCTTTTTCTCCCCCGCGAGCAGGGCGCTCTGAATGGGAGAAGCCCCCCTGTATTTCGGCAGGAGGGAACCGTGGATATTGAGCGTATAGTATTTCGGAATCGCGAGGATCTCCTCGCTTAAAATCTGCCCGAACGCGCAGGTGACGAACACATCCGCCCCGAGCGCGCGGAGATCTTCGGCGCCTTCTTTGCGCACCGAGGTATATTCGAGCACCTTTATGCCCTTTTCGAGGGCGTACGCCTTCACCGCGGAGGGCGTTAAAATCTGCTTTCTGCCCACCTTTTTATCGTGCGAGGTAACCACCGCCGCGATCTCCTCGCCGCTTTCGTAAAGCGCGGCGAGCGGTTTCACCGCAAATTCGGGCGTGCCGAAAAACACGATCTTCAATTTATTTTCCATCGTTTTTCAGCTCCGTAGCCTTGTCGATATAGAGCACGCCGTCTAAATGGTCGTATTCGTGGCAGATCGCCCGCGCGAAAAAGTCGTATGCCTTTAAGGTGAACTCCCGCCCGTTCCTGTCGAACGCGCGGATCTCCACCACGCGGGGGCGCTCCACGGTGCCGTATTTTCCGCGCACCGAAAGACAGCCTTCCTCCCCCACCTGGCGCCCCTTGGTTTTTACGAGAACGGGGTTCACGAATTCAAAATATCCTTCTTTCACGTCCACCACGAAGGCGCGCCGCAGCACGCCGACCTGCACCGCCGCAAGCCCCGCGCCGTCCGCCTCTTTGAGCGTTTCCTTCATGTCGTCGAGAAGGGCGGCGAGTTTTGCGTCGAACTGTTCCACGGGCGCGCTCTTTTTGCGGAGCACGTCGTCTCCTACCTGTACGATGTTTCTGATTGCCATAATTTCGTCCTTACGTTAAATTGTTGGGATTGACTTCCACGCCCACGAGTACGGCGCGGCTTTTGTATTTCGCGCAGATCTCCTGCACGCGGAACTTGAAATTTTTCAGCGAGGTGCGCATGAGCACCTGATAGCGGAACTTGTTGTTCAGCCGCTTGATGGGCGCTTTCATACACCCGAAAAACTTGAACTGCGAGGGGTTTTTTACATATTCCGCGTTCAGCTCCTCGTAAACGGCGCGGAGCGCGTCTTTCGCCCTGCCGTCGTCCTCGCAGGAAACGAGCACGCGGATGATCTCCGAAAACGGCGGGAATCCCGTCGCCTTGCGGAGGGCGATCTCGTTTTCGTAAAAGCCCGTATAATCGTAGTTCACGGCGAAACGGAGCACGTTGTTTTCGGGCTGATAGGTCTGCAGCACCACCTTGCCCGCTTCGCCCGCGCGCCCGCTCCTGCCCGCCACCTGGGTGATGAGCTGAAAGGTGCGCTCGCCGCTCCTGTAATCGGAAAAATGCAGGCTCATATCCGCGTCCAGAATGCCGACCAGGGTAACCGAAGGGAAATCGTGCCCCTTGGCGATCATCTGCGTGCCCACGAGGATATCCGCCTTTTTTGCGGCGAATTCCGCGAGGATTTTCAGATGCCCTTCCTTGGTCTGCGTGGTATCCCTGTCCATACGCAGGATGCGCGCCGAGGGAAAGAGTTTTTTCAGTTCTCCCGCCACGCGCTGGGTGCCGATTCCGCCGTATCGCAGGAATTTGCTGCCGCAGGCGGGGCAGGTTTCGATCATTTTATACTTCGCGTTGCAATAATGGCATTTGAGCGCGCCCTCGTCCATATGATAGGTGAGCGCCACGTCGCACGCCTCGCACGTCGGCACATAGCCGCACGAAGTGCAGATGACGTTTTTGGAATATCCGCGCTGATTCAAAAATACGATCGCCTGGTTCCCCTTGGCGAGCACCTCCGAAAGTTCGGCTTTGAGCGCGGAGGAAAACGCCGTGTTGTTTCCGCGGCGCACTTCCCGCCGCATATCCACGATCTCCACTTCCGGCAGTTTTTTCCCGTTGATGCGCTCTTTCAGCTCGACGAGCGCGTACTCCCCCCGCCGCGCGCGCAGATAGGTTTCCACCGCGGGCGTGGCGCTGCCGAGAACGACTTTCGCCTTGTTGTACGAGGCGCGGAATTTCGCCACTTCCAGCGTGTTGTAGCGGGGCGCGGACTCGCTCTGATAACTGCCGTCGTGCTCCTCGTCGATGACGATCAGCCCCACGTTTTCCAGCGGGGCAAACACCGCGCTCCGCGCGCCCACGGCGATTTTCGCCTCGCCGCTACGAAGGCGCCACCATTCGTCGAAACGCTCACCCGCCGTCAGGCCGCTGTGCAGTATGGCGCATTCGTCGCCGAATCTGCGGCGCAGATTGCCCGCCATCTGGGGCGTGAGCGAAATTTCCGGCACGAGTAAAATGGCCGTTTTGCCGCGGTCAAGAACATCGCGGATGAGCCTTAAATACACTTCCGTTTTGCCGCTCCCCGTCACGCCGTGGATGAGCGAAACCGTCCTGTCCGTTTCCTCGACGACGCGCACCACCTTTTCCTGATCGGGCGTGAGCGTTATGCTCTTTTCCTTGCCGTCCAGATCCGCATACGGGCGGCGTTCGCTCTTTTCTTCCGTTACGCGGATCAGCCCCTTTTTCACGAGCGCGCCCACCGCCGGCCCGCCGTATTTGGCGTTCAGAGCGCTGAGCGGAAAGCGCTTTGCCGAGGCGAGAAAGGAAAGCGCCGCGCGCTGGCTTGCCGCGTTCTTTTTTAAAGAGGCGAGCGCCTCTTCCTCCCCTTCCGCCGCGTATTCGGCGATTTTCACCGTCTGCTCCCGCACCGTTCCCCTGCGCATCTCCGCGGGCAGGAACAGGCGGAGCGCCGCGGCCTTGCTCACGAAAAAGTTCTTCGAGATCTCTTCCGCAAGCCGCAAACATTCCTTCGTGAGGGCGGGCACGGCGTCGAGCTTTCCGAGCACGTCTTTCACGCGCGCCTCGTCGTAATTGGGGCGCTCCTTCACGCGCATCACGATGCCGTCCTTTTTCGTCTTCCCGAACGGAACGGCAACCCGGTCTCCCTCGCGGAGATCGTCCCCGCCGTACCGATATTCAAATATTCTGTCCGTTTCGCCGCTCAGGATATCGACGATCACATCGACGTACATCTTTCGTTTCTCCGAAAAACAAAATATGTTCGGCAAGCGCGAACATATTTTTCTTCTCTATTCAGTCTTCGCTCGCGACGAGCTTTCCCTCGTAAATTTCCTGCGCCGCGACCGAAAGCGCCTTTTCGTTGCCGGGAAGCTCCGTGAGCCCCTGGTTCTGCGCCTGGTCCAGAAGCTGCCGCGCACGCTTGGAAGCGACCACGCACAGCGCGTATTTCGACCCGATTTTTTCCGCAAGTATATCGATGGGCGGTTCCTGTATCATTCTTTTTCACTCTCCTTTCCGATGATTTTTATCAATTCTTCATACGCCTCTTCCAGATCGTCGTTGACGACGGAATAATCGTAATCCTTTTCCAGACTGTATTCGTATTCCAGCCGCGCCAGGCGCTTTTCGATCTTGTCGAAACTCTCGGTGTTGCGCCTGATCAGCCGCTCGCGCAGCGCCTCGACGGAGGGCGCTTTCAAAAAGATGAGCACGGCGTCCGGCCGCTGGGCCTTGACGAGTTCCCCCCCGTTCACGTCGATTTCCAAAAGCACGTTTTTTTCTTCGAGCGTTTTTTCCACGTAGTCTTTCGGGGTGCCGTAGAAGTTATCGAAATGTTCGGAATACTCGTAGAACAGCCCCGCGTTCGCGCGGCGCAGGAACTCTTCCTTCGTCAAAAAGAAATAATCCACGCCGTCTTTTTCCCCTTCGCGTTTTTCTCTCGTCGTGCAGGAGATGCTGAGCGCGATATCCGGGTTGCGCAGGCGGATCATGTTCGCCAGCGTGCCCTTCCCCACGCCCGAAGGCCCCGACAGCACGAATAATTTGTGTTTCACGTGTTTTCTCCTTTATTCGAGGTTCTGCACCTGTTCGCGTATCTTTTCGATCTCGCCTTTCAAAAGCAGCCCGGAATCGGTGATCGCCAGATCGTTCGCCTTGGAGCAGATGGTGTTTGCCTCCCTGTTGAATTCCTGAATGAGAAAATCGATCTGTTTGCCGCTCCCTTCCTTTTGAAGCAGGCGGCCGAACTGCGCGATGTGCGAAAAAAGCCGCGTGATCTCCTCGTCTATATTCGACTTGTCCGCGAAAAACGCCACCTCGTTTAACAGGCGGGTTTCGTCCACAGCCACGTCGCCGAGCGCCTCTTTGATGCGCTCTTTGAGCTTCTTCGCGTAATCTTCCTTCACGAGCGGCGCGCGCTCCGCGATCTTTTCCACGATGGAGCGCACCGTTTCCATGCGCGCTTTCATATCTTGAACGAGCTTTTCCCCTTCCGCGGCGCGCATCTCGTCGAGCGCGGCGACCGCCTTTTCCGCCGTTTCGCGCACGGCGGCGGCAAGCTCGCTTTCTTCCGGGAGATCCTCTTCGTCCTCCACGACCCCCTGCGCCCGCATGAGCGCGGACACCGTATAGTCGTTTTCCAGCCCGAAACGCTCCGAAAGCGCCTTCGCCGCGGAAACGTAGTTTTCCGCCAGCGCGAAGTTTACGCCGAGCGCGGCGGCTTTTTCCCTGCCGTCTTTGAACGAAACGAACACGTCCACCCTGCCGCGGCGGAGTTTTTCCTGCACGCACTTGCGGATGACGTCCTCATAGGCGAAAAGCGCGCGCGGCAGTTTGGCGTTGAGGTCGAGGTTGCGGTTGTTCACCGACCTGATCTCCACCGAAATTTCGATTTGGTTTTCCTTGTATTCGGCCCTGCCGTATCCCGTCATGCTCTTCATCGGCGTTTCCTTTATTTCATTATTTTATCACACTATCGGCGAAATTTCAACCGTTTACGAGCGATTTAAACTCTTCCTCTCCGATTATTTTTATGCCGAGGGCGCGCGCCTTATCCAGTTTGGAGCCCGCATTCTCCCCCGCGACGACCAGCGTGGTGGTTTTCGTAACGCTGCTTTTCACGTCGCCGCC
>CALVZR010000095.1 GCA_944372565.1 uncultured Clostridia bacterium
GAGAGGTTTTCGATATATTCCACCGCCTGTTCCAGCCCCGCGGCGAGCGAATAGGTGATCATGCCGTTCTGACGGAAAAACACGTCGAACACGGCGATCTCCTTTTCCCGCCCCTGTTTGAGGTAGCCGTTCATCATGGTGAGCTGATACAAGTCGGTGAGCAGCGTGAGATTTCTTTCCATACTTTTTCGTTTTAGCGGAGAAACGGCAACCGCCCGGCTGCCGTTTCTCCGCCCTGTTCCTTTTGTTTTTTATTTGTTATCGTCCTTGAACGATTTGATTTCGGGCGGCACGTAGTTTTCCTCTTCCGCCTTTTCCCGCGCTTCGCGCTCTGCCTTTCTTTCCTCGTAATTCTTGTAATCGGGAGATTTGTTGAGCGCGATCTCCTCCGTTTTGATGCCCGAACTCAGGAAGTTCACCAACACGAAAAACGCGAAGAGCACCACGTCCACCAGCACGATCAGCCACCAGGCGAGATGCGCCCAGTCCGCCAGCGCGTAGGACACGGCGAACACGATGAGGACTGCCGCGAGCAGCATGAGGAACGGGCTTTTTTCCGAAAGCCCCTGCACGGCGAGCAGCACGCCCAGCCCCGCGGCGAGCACGAAGAAGAACATCGACACGGGATGCGAACATACGGTGAACGCGCCCGCCCATTCCAGAATGGTGAACACCAGCGCGAGCGCGAATACCAAAAACGCCGCTGCGGCGTAGCCTGCCTGTTTCTTTCCGATTTTCATTTCCGGATCCCCTCCTTTTCATGCGGACCGCCCGGAAAAAGCTACCCGCTTTCCCTGCGGACGTCCGTTTTTAACAGTATAGCATTTTTTTCCGCGTTTGTAAAGCCCGTAACGGGATTTTCCCTTTCAGCGCGGCTGCCTCGTGAATTCTATCCTGAATTCCGTGCCTACGTTCAGTTCGCTTTCGCAGGAGAGTTTCCAGCCCGCTTTTGCGCAGATCTTCTTCACGGTGGCGAGCCCCAGCCCGAAACCGCCGTGTTTGCCGCCGTGCGATTTATCCACGGTGAAAAACCTGTCGAAAATCTTTTCCTTGTTTTCCGCGGAAACGCCGATGCCCGTGTCCTTTACGATCAGCACGGGTGTTTCCCCGCCCGAAACGCAGATCTCTATACTGCCGTTTTCCTTGTTGTATTTGATGGCGTTGCGGATGAGATTGCCCGCGATCTCCACGATGCGCTCGTGGCGGCTGGGCACGGTAACGTCTTTTTCGATACGGGAAACGAGGGTAATGCCCCGTTTTTCCATATCGGGTTTTAAGATCTCCGCCGTTTCCTCCGCGATCTTGCTCAGGTTCACGTCGTAAGGCGGCAGATCGTCGTTATCGAGTTCGTTATAGTTGATGACGCACGCCACCAGCCCCGAAAGGCGGTCGCTCTGCCGGATGATGGTATCGAGCGCCTTTTTTCTCTGTTCTTCGGGAAGGGGCGTCGTGAGCAGTTCGGCAAACCCCTTGATCGAGGTGAGCGGCGTGTTCATCTCGTGCGTGATGTTGGCGATGAAATCGTTTTTGGACGCCGTCGCCTTCATCACCTGTTCCTTTTCCGCGTTGATCTCCCGTATCTTTCCGGCAATGTCGTCGTTCATGCGGTTCATGATTTCGGCGATCGGGCGGAGTTCGGCGTATTTGGTTTCGATCTTCTCGTTGAGCGCCGCCCGCTTCACGAGTTCGCGGATGGGTTTCATCACGAAGGAAGTGGAGATATACGCGCACACCGCGCAGAGCAGCACTTCCAAAACCATCAGCCAAAGCAGCGTGGGCAGCACCTGCAGCATCATCCCCCAGAAGGAGACCATGCGCGTTGCCAGCCTTAAATATATGTTTCCCGCGTGCACGCAGTAATATACCGAAGAATAGCCCGCGCTCTCGCTCGAACACACGGCATAGCCTTCTCCGTTTTCCACCGCCTCCGTGAATTCTTCCCTGTCGGAATGGTCGGTGGAAAGACCGGGGATTTCGCTGTCCGCGAGCACTTCCCCCGTTTCCGAAAGGAAGGTGACGCGCACGCCGCCGAGTTTTTCGCTCAGCGCTTTCGCGGCGGCTTCGTCGGCGCCGTCGGCAACGTCGTACGCCCCCGCGTAAACGCGCAGGGATTGCACGGTGCGTTCGGTTTCGTAGCCGCTGTACAGATCCACGGAAAAGAGCGCGAAAATCACCAGCCCGAACAACGCGATGAGCACGGTGAAAATCATGATGCGCGCTTTCATTCTTCGGGCGCCTCCACGGAGAACTTATACCCCACGCCGAAAACCGTTTCGATATAGTTCACGCCCAGCTTGCGCAGGCGGGCGATGTGATTATCGAGCGTGCGGGTTTCCAGTTCCTCGAATCCCCACACTTCCTGCAAAATCTCGTCGCGGGTGAGCACCTTGCCCTCGTTGTTCATAAAAAAGCGCAGTAATTTGAATTCCTTTCTGTTGAGGTCGAGCCGCTCGCCGCGGAGGGTGACCGTCATGGTTTCGGTGTTCATCGAAAGTTCCCCTTTGCGCAGCACGGAATCCTTCCCCGCGGAAAGCCGCCGCAGGGCGACCTTCACCCGCGCGGTGAGTTCCAGAATGCCGAACGGCTTGGTGATATAGTCGTCCGCGCCGAGGTTGAGGCACTTTACCTTGTCCGTTTCCTTGCCCATGGCGCTCAGCATGATGCAGATGACCGAGGGCGCCGTTTCCTTGATTTCTTTGAGCACGGAAACGCCGTCGCCGTCGCCCAGCATGATGTCGAGCAGCGCCACGCCGGGCGTGCGCGCCGCGAATGCTTCCATAAATTCCTTCACCGAGGAAAACGCCTTTACGGCGATGCCGTTGACGTCGAACGTGCATTTGATGAGTTCGGTGATGCTCTCGTCGTCTTCGAGCAGATAAACGATTTTTTCCATCTTCACTCCGTTACAATTCGAGATAAGCGTGCGCGACGTAGTTCACGTGGTCGCCCGCCCTCTCCAGATTACATACCAGGTTGATAAACACGCTGCTGCTTTCCGGGCGGCATTCGCCGTTGTTCAGCCGCGCGATGTGGTCTTTGATGAGGCTCTTGCGCATGGAATCGATACCGTCTTCCGCGGCGTCGATCTCCGTGATGAGCGTATAGTCCTTTTCCGTGACGAACCGCTTGGTCAGCGAGGTGAGCACGTGGATTTTTTCGGTCATCTCGCTCAGCCGCTTGTTCACATAGGGCGAAAATTCCAGCCCGTCCTTTACCGAGCGGGCGGTATATTTGGTCACGTTTTCGGCAAGTTCGCTGATACGCAGGATGTCCCCCACGTTGTTGTGCATGGCGGAAACGAGCTTTTCTTCGCCGAGAGCGATGTTCTGCGAGGATACCTTGATGAGAAAATCCGTGATGTTGCGCCCGAACCGCGCGATCTTTTCGTTGTTTTCCGCAACGGATTCCGCGGCGGAAACGTCCTTGTTTTCAAACCCCACCATCGCCAGATCGAGCGATTCCATAGAGAAATCCAGCAGTTTGAGCACGGCTTTCCCCGCCGCGTCGAGCGCGACGCCCGGCGTGCTCACGAGGCGCTCGTCCATAAACTCTTCTTCCTTTCCGGTTTCTTCCTTATCGCGGATGAGCCAGCAGGAAAGTTTTACGAAAGCCCCCGTGAACGGCAGGAACAAAATGGTGCAAACCACGTTGAACGCCGTGTGGAACATGGCGATCTGCGTTTCAGCCGCGGGAAACCAGCGGGCGAACGTGGCGTCCATAAAATTCGGCCAGCACACGAAAAAGATAAAGAAAATGACCGAGCCGAAGGTGTTGAACATCAGGTGGATGAGGCTGGCGCGGCGCGCGTTTTTGCTCGCCCCCACGGAGGAGATGAGCGCGGTGACGCACGAACCGATGTTCGTGCCGAGAATGACGAAGAGCACGGCGTTGCCGCCCCCGCCCACGATCAGCCCGTTCCCCGCGAACACGATGAGGATGGACGTAACCACCGAACTGCTCTGCGTGAGCGCGGTGAGCGCAAACCCGATAAAGAGGAGCAGGAAGGGATTTTTCGCGTTTGCGAAAAGCTCCTTCACCGCAGGATCGCTCTGTACGAACGACGTGGAGGCGGACATGAAATCCAGCCCCACGAACACCAGTCCCAGCCCGGCGAGCATATATCCGATCGTTCTGCGTTTATCGTTTTTGGAGATCATGCGGATCATCACGCCGATAAACGTGAGCGGAAACGCGACGATCATGAAATCGAACTGCTGCAAAGAGGCGAGCTGCGCGGTGATGGTGGTGCCGATGTTCGCGCCCATGATCATGGTCGTCGCCTGGAAAAGCGACATGATGCCCGCGTTCACGAGCCCGACGATCATCACCGTGGTCACGCCCGAACTTTGCACGATGGCAGTCGTGAGCGCGCCGATCCCCACGCCGGCGAGACGGCTTCCCGAAGTTTTGTTGAAAAGGTCCTTGATTCTGCTGTTCGCGAGTTTTTCCGTGTTGTCCGAAAGCAGGGTAACCCCGATGAGGAACGCCCCCAACCCGCCGAGCAACGATAGCAATGCCGTAACGTAATCCATAATATTTCGTTCTTTCCGCCGCCGCTTTTTCCTTTGCGTCTGCTTAACGCGCCCCTTTTTCCTTTGCGTCTGTCTGACGCGCTCCTTTTTCCGCCGACGCAAAAAGATCTGCCTCCGCGTAAAAAATCAAAGGGACTTTTTCCGCGTTTAAATCAATTATAATATAAAGCGGAGATTTATTCAACTGTATCGCCCGTTTTTCCCGAAATATTTTTTGCAAAAAAGCGGCGGAGCATTCCCGAATCCTTGCATTTCCCCCGCGCTTATGATAAAATCGAAAACAATAAAGCAAACATTTTACATTTTTATTACAATTTTTTTACACGGCGTACGGTAAAAAAATGATATAATAGAAGATATTAAAAGATCGGAGAACCACGGAAAAATTCATGAAACACGAAAACATCATTTTCGATCTCGACGGAACGCTGTGCGATTCCGAAGAGAGTATCCTTTCCACGCTGGAAGCCACCCTTGCCGAAATGGGCGAACCCGTCCTGCCCCGCGAAGTTCTGCGCCGGTTCATCAGCCCGCCGCTCATCGATTCTTTTATCAGATATTGCGGTTTCACGGAAGAACAGGCTGCAAAAGGGCTGAAAATTTATCAGCGCATTTACGCCGAAGGCGGCTGGGATAAACACGTCCTCTTCGACGGCATCGAGGATATATTAAAAGCGCTGCAAAGCCGCGGCGCGCAGCTGTTCGTGGCGACGAGCAAGGAAGAGGGCGCCGCCGAACACGTTCTGGAGAGCATGGGCATCAAAGGGTATTTCCGCGCGGTATCGGGAGCGAACAAGGATAACAGCATATCGAAAAAGAAGGACATCCTTCTTTCCCTCTTCGCCCGCGAAAACCTGAAAGCGGAAGACTGCGTGCTCGTGGGAGATTCCCCCTTCGACGTGCGCGGCGCGGCGGAAGCGGGCATAAACTGCATCGCCGTGAGTTACGGTTTTGCAACAAAGGAAGAACTTGCCGAAGCGGGGGCGAAAGTCCTTTTAAACAGCGTTGCCGAATTAAAAACATATCTCCTTGAAACAGCGGAAAAAGAAAGTTGAATCAAAAGCGCACCCGAATGAAAACGGGCGCGCTTTTGACAGATTTTTCCTTGCGATTTCATAGATTTTTCTATCAATTTTGTTTGACATAATCACATCTGTTTTTATTTGTTTTTCATTGTTGATTTTTTATAAAAATACGCGTTTCAGGAAAACTCCTTTTTCTCCATGATCTTCATCGATACGAAAACGGAAACGATCGTTCCCAAAACCGCAACGGCGGCGGCAATCACACACAAAACAAGAAGAATGTTTTTTGCATTCTGCCCGCCGATCAGAAACCCGCTCCCCGCCACCACGAGCATACCGGCGAGCACGCAGAAAATGTATAAAAAGCGCGATTTTTCCACGCCGAATTTGAAAAAAAGCGGGAGAATGATATCGACGATGATCACCGAAACGCAAAGATAGACGGGCATCGAGAGCCAGTCCTGCCCGCTCACCCCCGAAAACAGGCAGAGCAGGGAGCCGAGCAAAAACAGCCCGCCGACAAAGATAGCGGAAAAGAGATACTTCTCCCCTACGATCTTTTTTCTCGGTACGCCGGAGGTTACGGCGAACCTGTCCCAGCGGTCCAGCTCATCGAAATTCATGCTCGATATCGTAATGCTCACGCTTAAAAAGAGCATCATTCCCAAAAAGAAATAGGCGTTTTTCATCCACACGGACAGCGCCGCGAAGATCGCCACGCACAGCCCGTAATGCAGCGCGTGCACCTTTACGTTCAGAAAATCCTTCCACAATAAACCTTTCATATTTTGCGCCCCCTGATATAATACAGCATAATGTCTTCAATGCTCGCCTTTTCCGCGCTCATCCCCCGCGGCAGCCTTTCGCGGCGCACAAGCGCGCTCGCGCCGTAGGGCGATTCGAAAAAGGAGATCACGGCGTCTTCCGCCAGTTCGCCGAGCGCGGAAGCGCGGCATTTCAAAATGCCGTATTTTTCGCCGAGCCTGTCTTTCTCCTCGAAAAACACCAGTTTCCCCTCGTGGATGAACGCGATATAATCGCAGATCTTTTCCAGATCGCCCGTGATATGCGACGAGATGAGAACGGAATGATTTTCGCTTTGCATAAAGTTATAGAGTTCGTCCAGCAGTTCGTCGCGCGCGACGGGGTCCAGCCCCACGGTCGGCTCGTCCAGCACGAGCAGTTCCGCCCCGTGCGACAGCGCCGCCGCAACGGCGACTTTCTGTTTCATACCGTTCGATAACTCCTTAAAGCGCTTGTTTTCGGGCAATGCGTATTTTTTCATATAGGCGGAGAAGGTCTTTTCCTCCCATTTCGGAAAAATTCCGCCGAGCACTTTGCCGATCTGCCGCACCGCAAGGTTTCCCGGCAGCCCCTCCGAGCCCGTAACCAC
>CALVZR010000096.1 GCA_944372565.1 uncultured Clostridia bacterium
TGCTGATCGCGGCGCTCGCATTCTGCGTGTTCTTCGTGATGTCCGTTTCCGCCTGCTTTTCTTCCATGGGAGAAAAACTCGGCAAACGCACCCTTTTGGGAATGGTGTTTGCGGGGATCTGCGCCGCCGTTGCGGGCGTGATGATGTGCGTGGCGTCTTCGGTATATGCGAATTGGGCGGGCAGCGGCACGGCCGCGAACCTGGCGGTGCCCATCGTCGTCATCGTGTTCGGTGTGCTGATGTGCGCCTGTGCGGCCGCCTATAAAATGTTCGCGAAAAAGACGGAAAACAGGGCGCAAGAAAGCGCTGAACTGACCGAAACGGAAGAACCCGCCGAAAACGAAAACGCTTAAAGACGCGCGGGCGCGGTCTGAAACGCCGCATCCGCCGAACGAAATACCCTGTACGGCGCCCCCGAAAACCTTTCGGGGGCGCCTTTTTAAAACGGCGAAGGCGGCAGTACGAACTGCCGCCTGCACATTAAGCGAAACGGTTGGCTTTTTCGTCGTAAGTATAGCCGATCGAGGCGAGTTTTTCTTCGATCTCCGTTCTGCTTTCGCCGAGGTCGGCACACAGCGCGCCGAGATCGGAATAAAAATCCCTGAGTTTCATATTCACCGCGCTCAAAAGCATCGCGGGATCGTTCGGTAATGTGTTCATATGTACATTTTACCGCATTTGCAGGGAAAAATCAAGAAAAAAACCGCTCGTTCGCGCGCACCGAAGGATGATTCGGGCGGAGCGCCTTCGCCTGCTCGTGAAAGCGCTTGGCGTCCTCGTACAGCCCCAGGTGATAACAGCATACCGAAAGTTCGAGCGCGGGCACGAAATCGCGGTATTCGGGGCGGCTGAACCCGTCCGTGCGGGCGGCAGGCGTTTCCGCCGCGAGCGAATACCAATAGCAGGCGGATTCGTAATCCCGCTTCAATTTGAAGATGTTTCCCGCGGCGCACAGCGTTTCCGCGCGCGGAACGCCGTAGGAAAAGGCGCGGAACACGGCGGCAAGCGCCTTTTCGGTTTTGCGCAGGTATAAATAGCAGTCGCCGAGCAGTTCGCACGCCTCGGCGGCGTTCACTTTCCAGAGCGCGGGATCGAGCAGGGCGTCTTCCAGCACGCACGCCGCTTCCCGATACAACCGATTATAATAAAGTTCCCGCCCGTAATAGTATTTTTCCCGCGCCGAACACGTATGCCCGCGGGAGATCGCCTTCTGATAGATTTCGAGGTTGCGCCGCGGATCGCCCGCCCGCGTTTTTTTGTGGCTGATTGCGCAGTCGGCATACACGATTTTCCCGCGCGGCGCGATGCACTCGTGCACGATGCCTTCCCAATTAAGATCGGGCGTGCGGCGCAGGATGCGTTCCCTGTAATAGGTGAAAGCGGGGCTGCCGTCCTCGTTGAAAGCCGTGTTGTAGCGGCACATCACGGTGTCCGGCCGTTCGGTTTCCAGCGCGGCTTTGAGCGCCAGAAAGCCTTTTAAGTCGCTTTCTTCGATCACGTCGTCGGCGTCCAGCCACATCACGTAGTCGCCCGTCGCCTTGGAAAAGGAAAAATTCCGCGCGGCGGAAAAATCGTCCTCCCACGCGAAATCGAAAACCTTGTCGGTAAAGGATTTCGCGATTTCCTTGGTGTTATCCCGCGAACCCGTGTCCGCGATTACGATTTCGTCTGCAAGTTCCGCCGCGCTCGCAAGGCAGCGCGCGAGCACATCCTGCTCGTCTTTTACGATCATACAAAGCGAAAGTTTCACGCCCATTTTTTCACCTCATAACAGGATATGAGAAAGAAACGCGTTTGTTTCCGAAAATTTAAAAGCGCGGGCGAACTTTTTTCAACGCGCGGGACGGTTTATTTCTCCAAAGTGCAGTTTTTTCCAATGCGTGGGGTGTTTTTTTCTAAAAGTGCGAGTGGATTTTTTCAACGCACGGGTTGGTTTCCTTCTCCAAAGCGCGGGTGGAATTTTTTCCCTCTTTCTTCCCGCGGCGACCGCGCTGTACGGGCAGACGACCGAGGACGGCAAAGACGGCTTAGAAATAAAAAAACAGCGCCGATACAGCGAAAAAGGATTGCCGTTTTGCCGGGGCGGGGCGTTTTTCGGAAAAATAATTTGCCGCGCGGCGGTTTTTTTCGGAAAATCGGTATTGACAAAAGGGGGAAAACGGGTATAAAATAATAATAGAAAGGAACCGGAGCCGCCGGAAAGGAGGAGGAAAATGAACAAGAAAGTAATTATCAGCATCAGCAGGCAGTACGGCAGCGGCGGGCGCGAGATCGGCGAGAAGATCGCCGCGCATTACAATATCGGCTATTACGATAAAAAACTGCTCGAAATCGCCGCCAAGGAAAGCGGATTGTGCGACGAGATCGTTGCGCATTACGACGAGAAGAAAATTTCCGCGGCGTTTATGTATCCGCTTTCGCCCAATCCCTATTCGCACTACGCGATGAACGGGATGGGTGTGGATAAGCCGCTCAGTATGCAGGTGTTTTTCGCGATTTCGGGAGTGATTAAGAAGATCGCGGAGAAAGGCTCCTGCGTGATCGTGGGGCGGTGCGCCGATTATATCCTGAAAGACGACCCCGATCTGTTCAGCGTGTTCGTGTGCGCGGACGATAAAGACCGCGTGGCGCGCATTATGCGGCGGAACAATATCGAATCGGAAAAGGCGGCGGTGCAGCGTATGATCAAAACCGACCGCGACAGGGCGCGCTTTTACAATTATTATTCCGATCTGAAATGGGGCGTGCCCGCCACCTACGATCTGTGCGTGAAGAGCTCCTTCCTCGGTGTGGACCGCACTGCGGAAGCGATTTGCGACGTGATCGACAAGATCCGTTGAAGTGCATTAAAAAACGAGGAAGATGGAAAAACGCAAAACGCCCCCGCGGAGTTTCTCCGCGGGGGCGCTTTTATTTGAATTCAATTAAAGCATCGGTTTTAATTCGGCGGAAACGCGGCTGATGGCGTCTATCGTTTCGGCGGGGGAGAAGCGGTCGTTGTTCACGAACGCATAGTAACTGCCGAAAACCACGTAACTGATGAGCACGTTCACGCGGCAGTCGTTTTTCCATTCGGGATTCTTGTCGAAAAGCAGTTCCTTCACACCCTGTTCCACCTTCTGCGCCAGCCGCTGACTGCGCGTATCGGCAAAGAGGATGGAAATCATATTCCTTTTGGAAGCGTATGCCTCGGTGAGCGCGTCGATGGCGGCGATGGGCTCGCGCTCGAATTCCTCGGGGGAGATCTTCGCGATGATGGAGTTCACGAGTTCGGTTTCCAGCGTGTCCGAAAGATCGTAGATATCCTTGAAGTGCAGATAGAACGTAGCCTTGTTGATAGTGGCGCGCTCGGAAAGTTCGGTTACGCTGATCTTTTCCAGCGGGTTTTTCGCCCGCATCTCCAAAAAGGCGTTGAAAATGCTCTTGATGGTCTTTTCCACTCGTAAATCCATAAATACCTCACCGAAAATAGACGAAAAATAAAAATCGTCGTTTATGCGACCGAAAAACGAAAAGGATCGGCCGCAATCTCCGATTATTTTTATTATACCCGAATGCGCCGCGCTTGTCAATCCCAAAAACAAAAAAGCGGGAAAAATTTTCCCGCCCGCCGTTTCGCTCCCGCAGAACGCGCCGCGGGGGCGGATTTTTTAAACTTCCGATAAAAAAAGTCGCATATTCGACGGAAATTTCCGTTTGCTTTTTCTCTCTCGCCGCGCCGAAAGGGCGGAGAAAGCGGGCGAATAAGCGACGGCGGTTTACGAACAGAATAAAAAAGCGCTTTTCCGCGCGCCCTGCGGGGGAAAAACGCCTGTATAGGGAAGGGGTCATCGTTTTATTGCCCTGTTTTCCGCCTGTCCGCCCGCACGAACGGGGGAGAGATCTTCCGCTCGGTTAAAAGCCCGTATGTTTCGGGGCGGCGGTAAGCGTTGCCGTGCACTTCGCTTTCGCGGTAGCGGCGCAGCGTGTCGAGGTCGAGTTCGGCAAAGAAGATGCCTTCCCCGCCGTCCGCCTGCAAAATGCAGGTATCGCGCGGCGTATCCTCCTGCGGGAGATAGGCAATACCGTCGAAAACGCTCGAACGGCCGTTGCAGTCCGGCACGGTTTCGGGATAGTTGCAGGTGGCGATTGCAAGCATATTTTCAAACGCCCGCGCGCGGAGCTGGGAAAGGCGGTTGATTTCCATGGGGCAGGCGTTGGGCACGAGGACGAGTTCGGCGCCTTCGAGCATTAAAATGCGCGCGCTTTCGGGAAATTCCCTGTCGTAGCAGATCATCGCGCCCGTTTTCACCTCGCCGCAGGCGGTATCGAGGGAAACGACGGGGAAACGATCGCCCGGCGTGAGGTGCCGTTCGTCGGAAAAATCGCAGGTGTGCACTTTGGAATAGGAAAGGCAGCGGTTTCCGGAACGGTCGAAGAGGGCGAAGGAGTTGCGGGGCGCGGCGGGATATTGTTCCAGAAAGGTAACGCCGATCGCCATATTCAGTTCTTTCGCGAGGGAGCCGAACGCGCGGAGAAAAGCGCCGTCGGCGGGAAGGGCGTCCTTCATCCGGTCGGCGGGGCGGGAAGCGATGCGATAGCCGTTGCTCCACATTTCGGGAAATAAGGCGATGTCCGCGCCGCCTTCGCGCGCCTTCCTGCACGCCTCCACGCCCTTATGCAGGTTTTGCTCCGCCGTGGGGAGGGGAGCGATCTGCAGCAAGGCGATCTTTAAAAAATGCATTTTCGTTTGCTCCTTTTTTTAGGTGGAAAGAAAATGCGGGTGAAAAAGAAATTT
>CALVZR010000097.1 GCA_944372565.1 uncultured Clostridia bacterium
CTATTTCCATCCTGCGCGGGCTGAAAGAGCGCTACGAAGTGTTCCACGGCGTGAAGATCGCCGATTCGGCCATCATCGCCGCCGCCACCCTTTCGGACAGGTATATCACGGACAGATTTCTGCCCGATAAGGCGATAGACCTCATCGACGAGGCGTGCGCGATGATCAAAACGGATATCGACTCCATGCCGAGCGAGATCGACGACATCCGCCGCAAGATCATGCAGCTCGAAATCGAGGAGTCCGCGCTCAAAAAGGAAACGGACGAACTTTCCAAAGCCCACCTCGAAGAGGTGCGGAGGGAAAAGGGCGAACTTTCGGCGAAATACAACGAAATGGTCGCGAAATGGAAGAACGAAAAGGAGAACATCGGTAAGGTGCAGAAACTGCGCGAGCAGCTCAACGAAGCCAACGCCGAACTCGAACGCGCGGAGCGCGCCTACGATCTCACCAAGGCGGGCGAACTCAAATACGGGAAGATTCCCCAGCTCAAAAAGGAGCTGGAAGAATCGGAAAAGGGCGCGGGCGAGAAAGAAGGACTGCTCAAAGACCGCGTTACCGAAGAGGAGATCGCCAAGATCATATGCCGCTGGACGGGCATTCCCGTCGCCAAGCTGATGGAGGGCGAACGCGAAAAACTGCTCCATCTGGACGAGATTCTGCATAAGCGGGTCATCGGACAGGACGAGGCGGTGGAAAAGGTTTCCGAAGCCATCATGCGTTCGCGGGCGGGCATCGCCGACCCCAACCGCCCGATCGGTTCCTTCCTGTTCCTCGGGCCGACGGGCGTGGGCAAGACAGAACTTGCCAAAACGCTGGCGGAATGCCTGTTCGACGACGAGAAGAATATGGTGCGCATCGACATGAGCGAATATATGGAAAAATTCGCGGTGTCGCGGCTGATCGGCGCGCCTCCGGGATACGTGGGGTTTGAAGACGGCGGGCAGCTCACCGAGGCGGTGCGCAGAAAGCCCTATTCGGTGGTGCTCTTCGACGAGATCGAAAAGGCGCACCCCGACGTGTTCAACATCCTGCTGCAGGTGCTCGACGACGGGCGCATCACCGATTCGCAGGGGAGGACGGTGGACTTCAAAAACACCATCATCATTCTCACCTCCAACCTCGGTTCGGACGTCATTTTGGAGGGCATCGGCAAGGACGGGGAAATTTCCGAAAGCGCGAAAGCGGAAGTCAACAAACTGCTCAAAGCGCATTTCCGCCCCGAATTCCTCAACCGTCTGGACGAGATCGTGTTCTATAAACCGCTCACGAAAACGGAGATCGGCTCCATCGTCGATCTGATGCTCGCCTCGCTCGACAAGCGTCTGGCGGACAAACAGCTTAAACTCAGCGTGACGGACGCGGCGAAGAATTACATCGCGGAAAACGGCTACGACCCCGTGTTCGGCGCGCGGCCGCTGAGAAGGTTCATTCAGCATCACGTGGAAACGCTCATCGCAAAACACATCATCGCAAACGACTATCTGCCGGGAAGCACCGTCACGGTGGACGCCGGCAAGGACGGCCTGTTTATCAAATAAGATTTTCCGGGAAAGGCGGGGCGCGGCAACGCGCCCTGTTTTTTTGCGGAGGGTAACGGGCTTTTCAAATTAAGATTAAAAACTTTTTAAATTTTCTTGCATATCAGAAGACGGTGAGGTATAATGAATTAGAAAGAGATCGTTTTGCCGTCTTTGGCGCGGCGGCGGGGGAGAATATGTTAAAGCAGCTGAAATTCGATTTTTACAAGATTTTAAAATCCAGAGCACTTTTTGTGGTCTGGATTTTAATGCTTTTATTTTGTTTGGTCAATCCGGTGATGGCTATCGTTCAGAAGTCAACGGATGACGTTTATTCGCAGCTTCAGGCCAGCGGCGCGATGATTCCCGTATCGATTATCTTTTCCGTGCTGTTGAGTGCAAAAGATCTTTCTTCCGGCTATATCAAAAACATCTATTCGTTTACAAATAAACTTTGTTATATCGTTTCTAAAGTCGTTTATATCTTTTCTTGCTGCTTGATTTATGCTCTCGGCGAGATTCTTTTTGCTGTGATAGGAAATTACTGTTTCGGCAGCGGTGTGTTCTACGACGCGTCAAGATATTCTTTGGGAGAGATTTTTCCGTTGGGGTATTTTATTGCAGATTATATGCTGGAAATCCTGAACTGTACGGCGATCGGCGTGGTATGTTGTTTTTTGTGTATGCTGCTGAAAAAAGAATACATCGTGCTCATCATTATGCTTTTATATCTTTTTTTAGGCAGTTCCTCGCTTTATGCTGTCATCAATAACCTGGCGGGCGCGGACTTTTATATTGAGCCTTATACGCTTTTCGGTTTTTCTATGAACGGCGGGGTAACCAGCATCAGCGATAATCTCTTTTGGGAAACGATTTTGCCGGGCGTTATCGTTCCCGTCTGTTATATCCTCGTTTTCGGGTTTTTCAGCTGGCTGATCTTAAAAAAGAGAAACGTGTGAGGGGAAGAGTATGGAAGAAGTGATCATAACGAAAAATTTAACGAGGCGGTATTTCCGAAAAGAAGTGCTCAAAGATGTAAATATCTCCATTCGCAAAGGAGAGATCTACGGTATCGTGGGGAACAACGGCGCGGGCAAGAGCACGCTTTTGAAAATTATCTGCGGGCTTGTAAAGCCGACCGAAGGGAGCGTGGAATTTCCCGAAACAAAGGAAAACGCTCCCCGCGTGGGCACGCTCATCGAAAATCCGGGACTGTATTTCGATATGAGCGCGTTCGACAACATAAAAGCGAAAGCGCTCTGCATGGGAGTGAAATACTCGTCGGAAGACATCGAAGACCTTTTAAGCCTCGTGGGATTGGACGACGCGGAAGGGAAAAGGGTGCGCGCGTTTTCGATGGGCATGAAACAGCGGCTGGGGCTGGCGCTCGCGCTGGTGGGAGAGCCGGACGTGCTCATTTTGGACGAACCTATCAACGGGCTGGATCCGCAGGGGATCAACGAAATACGCAAAGTGCTCACGGAAATCCACGAAAAGCGAGGGATCACAATGCTTATTTCCAGCCATATACTCGATGAACTCGTGAAGGTGGCAACGCGTTTTTGCGTGCTCGACAGGGGGAAGATCATCAAAGAATGCACGAAGGAAGAATTCGTGGCGGAATGCGGGGAAAGGGACATCGACGAATATTATATCGAGCTCATCGAATCCTCGCGGAAAAGAGCTTTTTAGCGAAACGAAACGGCGATCGAGCCGATCGGCAGCGGGGCGCATTCGGCGCCCCGCTTTTTCGCCGCCCTCGTTTGCTGCCCTTATTTTTTGTCGCCCTCGCCGCCCTCGTTTTGCCGTCCTTGTTTTTACCGCCCCGCTTTTTTTCCACCCTTGTTTATATCGCGCACGGGGCGGCTTTTTTTGCGCCGCGTCCCGCAAAATCCTTTCCGGAAAGAGGGGAGGAAGAGAAAAAGTGTCTTTTTGTGCAAAAACTCCACCCCGCAATCGAAAAATTTTCTCTTGCATAATGCGCGGATGTGTACTATAATAATATTGTAAAACCATGGAAAAGATCAGACTGACAATCAGCGCGGCCTCGGGCGTGGAGGGCGTTGTGAAACGGGAACTCAAACGCCTCGGGTTCGGGGAGCCTCCCGCCGAGTTCGGCGCGATATCTTTCGACGCGGAGATCGCGGACGTGGCGCGGCTCAACGTGTTTCTGCGCGCGGCGGACAGGGTGTATCTTTCCCTCGCGCGGTTTCCAGCCGCCACGTTCGACGAGTTTTTCGACGGCGTGAAAAACATCCCGTGGGAAGGAATCCTCCCGCAGGACGCGAAGATCGTCGTGGACGGCAAGAGTTTTTTGAGCCGTCTCTATGCGCTTTCCGCCTGCCAGAGCGTGGCGAAAAAGGCGATCGCCGAGCGGATGAAGTCGGCGTGCGGCATAAGCGTTCTGCCCGAAAGCGGCGCTACGGTAAAGGTGTTTTTCCGCATTCTGCGCGACGTGGCGGAGATCTCCCTCGATACCACGGGCACGGGTCTGCACAAGCGCGGCTACCGCGACAGGGTGGGCTGTGCGCCCATACGGGAAAATCTCGCGGCGGCGATGGTGCTTTTAAGCGATTATTATTTCGGGCGGCCGTTTGCCGATCCTTTCTGCGGTTCGGGCACGATCGCCATAGAAACGGCTATGCTCGCGCTGGACATCGCCCCGGGGCTTTCCAGGCGTTTCGATTTTGAAAATTTCCCCTTCTATCCCCGCGTTTATCTGGAGCGGGCGAGGGAGGAGGCGAAGGATAAGGAAAAGCGGGAGCGGAAAATTTCCGTAACCGCCTCCGATATAGACCCCCAAGCCGTAAAGATGGCGAAGCGGCACGCCGCCCGCGCGGGCGTGGCGGACTGCATCCGATTCGAGGTGAAGGACGTCGCGCGTTTTGAAAGCGCGGAGCGCGCGGGGGTGATCGTCACCAATCCCCCTTACGGCGACAGGCTGCTCGACGAGCGCCGCGCGCACGCCCTCATCGGGGAACTGGGCAGGCGGTTTGCGGCGCTGAAAGACTGGTCGCTCTTCGCGATTTCGGCGGATAAAAATTTCGAGAAGGCGTTCGGCAGGAAGGCCGATAAAAGAAGGAAACTCTACAATTCCGAAAAGGAATGCGGGTTTTACGAATATTTCACAAAGAGGGAGAAAGAAAATGGAAGGTAAAATTCTTACGGAAAAACTGCTCGCCTACGCGCGGGAGTTTCTGCACCTGAAAGAGCTCGACGTCATCTACACGCGCAACCTGCTTTTAAGGGAATTCGGGCTGAAAGAACCCGCGGAGGACGCGGACGTTTCGGACGTGAAGAATATGAGCGTGCCGGACGAACTCGTGGCTGCCGTGGAAAGTTACGCGCGCGGAAACGGACTGTGCGAAGAGGGGGAGGAAAACCTCTATTCCACATACATTTTCGGCATTCTCACGCCCAAGCCCTCGGAGGTGAACGAAACCTTTTACCGCCTGCGGGAAGAAAAGGGCATAAACGCGGCGTGCGCTTATTTTTACGATCTCTGCATCAAAAACAACTACAT
>CALVZR010000098.1 GCA_944372565.1 uncultured Clostridia bacterium
TGCGTTTCCGCTGTTCACGACGATCGCGCGCGCGTAGCCGTCCGCGATATGGCGCTTTGTCACCGCGATGGGCGCGCCTTTCACGAGATTCTGCGTATAGACCGCCGCCGCGGCGCAGCGTTTTTCCGCCACCACGAGCGCGAGATCTTTCTTCGCCTTGTTTTTACGGATGCCGCAATGCACCCCGTTGCACAAAAAACCCTTTGCGGCGCACACGCCGCCCTCGATTGTTTCAAATTTCATTTTCCGATCTCCAGACCCGTTTCTTCGGGCAAGCCGAACATCACGTTCATATTCTGCACCGCCGCGCCCGAAGCGCCTTTTCCCAGATTGTCGAACAGCGCGACGCACGCCGCCCGCTCGTCGTTGCCGCATACGGTGATCAGCATATCGTCCCGCCCGGCGAAGGCGTTCGCGGGCAGATAGCCGCCGAACGCGTCGGCTTTTTCCACCCGCACCAGCTTGGCGTTTTTATAGTGTTCTTTATAGATCTCTTCGAGTTCCGCCGCGGGCTTATATAGCTGCAGCGTTACCTGCATCCCCGCATAAAAGGGCGCCACCACGGGCGAAAATACGGGCGCGTTTTCCAGCCCGCACACCGCCTGCATCTCTTTTAAGTGCTTATGCGCCTGCCCCAGCCCGTACTGCCGCGGGGACAAAAGGGCGTCGCTTTTTTCTTCCGCCTCGTATTCGGCGATCATCTTTTTTCCGCCGCCGCTGTATCCCGTGAGCGAAAAACAGTGCAGAAGTCCGCTTTTTTCAATCGCCCCCGCCGCGAGCAGCGGATAGGCGAGCGCGATGAATCCGCTCGCGTGGCAGCCGGGGTTTGCCACCCGCTTTCCCGATGCGATCGCCGCGCGGTGCGCCGCCGAAAGTTCGGGAAAGCCGTACGCCCAGCCGGGCGCGGTGCGGTGCGCGGTGGAGGCGTCTATGATTCTCACGTTTTCGTTTTCCGCGAGGGCAACGGATTCCCGCGCGCCGTCGTCCGGAAGGCATAAAAACGTAACGTCGCTTTCGTTGATGAAATCCCGCCGCGCCTCCCTGTCCTTGCGGTGCGCTTCGGGAATTTCCCTTACCACGACGTCGGGGCGGCCTTTCAGCCGCCCGTATAATTTGAGGCCCGTCGTCCCCTCTTTGCCGTCTATGAATACTTTAATCATTGGATGTTGTTGCGCTTTTTCATATTCGCGCCCACCTTCATGGAAAGCCCGAACAGGTTGATGAAACCCGCGCTGTCCTTCTGGTCGTACACGTCGTCCTCGTCGAAGGTGGCGATGGCCTCGTCGTAGAGCGAATACGGCGAAGTTACGCCCGCGTTGATCACGTTGCCCTTGTAGAGTTTGAGTTTCACGTCCCCCGTCACATATTCCTGCGTTTTGTCCACGAAAGCGGAAAGGCTTTCGCGCAGCGGGGTGAACCATTTCCCGTAATAGACGAGTTCGGCGAACTGCTCTGCCACCAGGCGTTTATAATGCGAAGTGTCGCGGTCGAGCGTGAGCGTTTCCAGAATCTCGTGCGCCTTGTAAAGGATGGTGCCGCCCGGCGTTTCGTACACGCCGCGGGACTTCATGCCCACCAGGCGGTTCTCCACGATGTCCACGAGGCCGATGCCGTTCGCGCCGCCGATTTCGTTGAGCTTTTCACCATCTCCGTGCCGTTCAGTTTCACGCCGTCGAGCGCGACGGGTTTGCCCTTTTCAAACGAAAGGGTGATATACGCGGGCTGATCGGGCGCCTTTTCGGGGGAAACGCCCATTTCCAGAAAGCCCTCTTTATCGTACTGCGGCTCGTTCGCGGGGTCTTCCAGATCGAGCCCCTCGTGCGAAAGGTGCCACAGGTTTTTATCCTTGCTGTAATTGGTTTCGCGGTTGATTTTGAGGGGCACGTTGTGCGCTTCCGCGTATTCGATCTCCTCTTCGCGCGATTTGATGTTCCATTCCCGCCACGGGGCGATGATCTTCATCTCGGGCGCAAACGCCTTGATGGTCAGCTCGAAACGCACCTGGTCGTTGCCCTTGCCCGTGCAGCCGTGGCAAATGGCGTCCGCCCCCTCTTTTTTGGCGATATCCACGATGCCCTTTGCGATGATGGGCCGCGCGAACGCCGTGCCCAGCAGGTATTCGCCCTCGTATTTCGCGCCCGCTTTGAGCGTTTCGTAAACGTAATCCTGAATAAATTCCTCTTTTAAATCGAGCACGTAGAGCTTGCTCGCGCCCGTTTTGATCGCCTTTTCTTCCAGCCCGTCGAGCTCGGTGCCCTGCCCCACGTCGCCCGAAACCGCGATGATCTCCGGATTATCGTAATTTTCCTTGAGCCAGGGAATGATGATGGACGTATCCAGCCCGCCCGAATATGCTAAAACGATTTTTTTGATCTTCTTATCCGCCATTTTCTTTTCTCCTTGCGAAATTGATACTCCGATTTTACTCCCCCGCGGGGAAATAGTCAAGCGTTTTATGTATATTTTCAAAAAATTTTTATTTATTTATTCATATAACGGGCTAAATATGCAGATTTATTTGAATAAAATATTTTTTATGCTTTTATTTCTCTGCGCGGCGGAAAGGAAAAACGTCCGCCCGAAATCCGAAGAGGATTTCGGGCGGACGCAAAGAAACTTTCTAATACCGCCGAAAATCAGATCGCGGTACAGCCGCCTTCCGCGGCGGAGACCGCTTTTTAAGGCAGTTTATCGTAATCTTCTTCGGAAACGGCTTCCAGCCATTCGTTGCTCTTGCCCTCCGCGGGAACCTCTACCGCGAGGTGGGAAAACCAGCTGTCCTTCGCCGCGCCGTGCCAGTGTTTGACTTCGGGCGGGATATTCACCACGTCGCCCGGGTGCAGTTCGCGCGCGGGCTTGCCCCATTCGCAGTACCAGCCGCGCCCGCCCGTGACGAGCAGAATCTGCCCGCCCTTGTGGTGGATGTGCCAGAAATTCCTGCATTCGGGTTCGAAGGTGACGTTGCCGATGCCGACTCCCTCCGTCGTGAGCATTTTTAAATAACTCGTTCCCGTGAAATACTTTGAAAATGCGGTATTTTCGCCGCCGCGCTCGAACACGGCGCCCCCGCCCAGACTCTTTTTTTCGTCCATTTCTTTCTTCCTCCTTTCCGCACGAGGCGGCCATCGGGCGATCCTCCCTTCCGCCTTTTATTATACGCTCTTTCCCGCGCGTATGTAAAATACTTGCTTTCTATAAAGCGGTATGCCCCGAAAGCATACGCACTTCGTCCAAAAACAGGCTGACCGCGCGGTTCGCGGTGCGGTATTTCTTCCACACGAGGAAGGAAGGCTGGCGGATCTCGGGCGAAAACGGGCGGAAACAAAGCCCGTCTTTGCGGAGCAGTTTCACCGTGCCTTCGAGGGTGAAAACGTATCCCTCGCCCTGCATGGCGAAGAGGGCGGCGTTGTTGACGAGATTATAGGTGGCAACGACGGTCAGCCTGTCGTAGAGCTCGCCGAGCGCGTTGCGGTAAAACGCCTGCACTTCGGCGCGCTTGTTGGCGAGCACGGGCAGCCCCGGAAGGTCGCGCACCGTAACAAATTCCTTTTCGGCGAGCGGGGAGGAAGAGCTCATCAAAATGCCGCACCTATCCTCCACGTTCAGCCGCAGATAATCGTATTTTTCGAGATTCCCCGGTTCCACCAGCAGCCCCACGTCCACAAGGCCGCGGTCCAGCCGCTCCTTGATGTGGTCCGCGATGTCCGAATAGAGTTCGAACGAAACGGCGGGATATTTTTTGCGGAACGAGCCGATGGCGGCGGGCAGCAGTTCCGCGGCGGCAGCCTCCGCCGCGCCGACAGAGATCACCCCGCTCACCCCCTCGCCCGCGCCGCGGATCTCCCGCTCGGTTTTCTCTTCGAGTTCGAGCAGTTCTTCCGCGCGGCGGCGGAGGATCTGCCCTTCCTCGGTCAGTTCCGCGCGTTTCCTGCCGCGCACGAACAGCTGCGCGCCCAGCTCCTCTTCCAGCTCCGAAAGCTGCCGCGAAAGCGTGGGCTGGGTGATGTACAGCGTCTGCGCGGCCTTGGAGATGCTCCCTTCCCGCGCGAGCGCCAGAAAATACCGTAATACCCTGAGTTCCATCTGCTCTCCTTTTTCGTCTTTTATAAGGCGATGATATACTCGCCGTAAAATTTCACGTAGTCCGCCCCCGCGGAAAGGGAATCCCAGCCGCGGTCGGCGGTTGCCTCGCACAGCGCGGCGAGGGAATCGGCGGTGATGGCGGCCGCGCCTTCCACCACGCCGTTATCCCCCGTCAGCCCGTCGGAAACAACATTGCCGAGAAAACCGAAAAATTCCGACATCGTTGCGCCGTTGCTTTTGTTTACGCAGCACGCGCCGTTTTGCAGCAGGGCGAACAGGCGGGAAATTTCCGCGCCCGTCTGCGATTCGTACACCACGTACTTCGCGTCCGCGCTTTCGGCGACAACGTTTTCCACCCTGCCCCGCACCTCTTTCGCCAGAGCGGCGGCCGTTGCGGATATAGCCGTTGCGGATATATCTTTCAGGCGCACGTTCTTTACCGTGCCGCCCTCCGCAACGCAGTCGAACAGCCCTTTTCCCACGGCGATATTCCCGATCGCGTGCCCGCCGCCGTCAAACGTCCCCGTGAAATCCGCCTCCACGCGGAAGGAAGCTCCGTTTCCGTAAACGTCCTCTCCCAGATCGGAAGAGCGTCGTGTAGGGAAAGAGTGT
>CALVZR010000099.1 GCA_944372565.1 uncultured Clostridia bacterium
CGGCTCTTCCCCCTGCCTTTCAGATAGCGTTTCACTGCGCCGAGCAGGCACACGCGGCGGGGAGAGCGTAAAAATATCGCGGTCTCGCACGCATTCAGGCGGACGGGAAGCGTGCGGTTGTAATTCCCGTCCAGAATCCACGCCGGCTTTTCCAGTTCCGCGGCGTGCAGCGCGTCGAATTCCTCCGCGGAAACGTGCCTCCAGCCCGCGCGCCAGTACAGCTTGTCCAGATGCACGAGCGGCAGGGCGGTTTTTTCCGCCAGCCTGCGGGAAAATTCCGTCTTTCCCGCGCCCGAACAGCCGATGACGATGACCTTTCGCATTCCGCCATCACGCATTGAGCGAAAGTTTATCCGCAAGGTCGGGGTTGCCCGTAAGTCCGCCCAGCCCCGCCACGGTGCACATCGCGGGGTTTTCCGAAATGATGATGTTCATATTGAACTTGTTTTTATAATAGTTTTCCAGCCCCGCGAGCGCTGCCGAACCGCCCGAAACGTATATGCCCTTGTGGCGGATCTCGGCGGAAACCTCGGGCGGCAGTTTGGAAAGCACGGTGCCCGCGATTTCGAAGATCTTGTCGTAATATTTTTTCACGGGTCCGAGCACGTCCTCCGCGCGGAGCACGGCGGAGCGCGGCCGCCCCGTGGAGAGATCCCGCCCGTTGACCACGGCGGAAAGCGAATCGCGTTCGTAAAGGCTGCCGATCTGCATCTTCACGCGCTCGGCGGTCTGCAGCCCGATCTGCAGATTGTATTTATCCGCGATGTAATCGATGAGCGCAACGTCGGTATTCTTGCCGCCCAGCCCCACCGAAACGCCCGCGATGATGCCGTCGAGCGAGAGCGCGGCGATGTCGGTCACGCCGCCGCCCATGTCGATGACGAAACACGGCGAATATTCGCTGAGCGGCACGCCGCCGCCGAGCGCCGCGGCGATGGGCGTTTCCACGAAACAGGCGTTGTCCAGCCCCGCGCCGCCCAGCGCGCCTTTGAGTTTTTTCAAAAGCGCGGCGTCCGCCCCGCAGGGAACGGAAACGACGGCGAAAGAGGAATACCCCTGCCTGTACCCCGCCTTATCGAGAAAGCCGGAAAGCATCTTCGCCGCCAGCTTTTCGTTCACCACCTCGCCCTCGAACACGGGAAAAACGGTTTTGGTATTTTCCGCCGTTTTGCCGATGAGTTTTTTTGCCTCCGCGCCGATGGCCTTCACGCCGCCGCCCGCCGTATCGAGCGCGACCACGGTGGGTTCGTTGAGCACGATGCCGCCGCCCGCCGTGTAAATTTTCGTATCGGAAGTGCCCATATCCAGGGCGATTTTCGTTCCTGCCATTATCTTTTCTCCCGTGCGGGCAGAAAGCCCTCTTCTTCGAGCAGGCCGCTCACGAATTCCATGGGCAGCCCCACGATGTTGGAATAGCTGCCGCGGTAGGTTTTCACCAGCCCGCCGTCCTGTATGCCGTAAGCCCCCGCCTTGTCGAGCGGAGAGCCGGTCGCCGCATACGCGGCGATAAACTCCTCCGTAAGGTCGTTGAAATCGACTTCGGTGCGCACGCATTCGTTCACGGCGCGCTCCGCCGAAACGAACGCCACGCCCGTAACGACCGCGTGCGTGCGCCCGGAAAGGGCGCGGAGCATCTCTTTCGCCTCCTCTTCGTCTGCGGGCTTGCCGAGCATCTTCCCGTCCAGCACCACCGCGGAATCCGCCGCGAGCACCGCGCCGCCCCGTTCGGCAAAGATCTTTTCCGCCTTTTTCAGGGCGATGGCCTTCACCGTTTCTTCGGGCGTGTTTTCCATCACCGCCTTTTCGTCTATATCCGCGGGGATCTGCAGAAAGCGCACCCCCGCTTCCCGCAAAAAAGCGGCGCGCCGCGGAGACGCGCTCGCCAAAATCAGCACTTTTCCTTCGCACATATGCGCACCCGTTTCCTTTTAACAAAAACGCCGCGACAAGCACGGCAATTTCGTCGGCGCGCCGCCAACCGCCCGCGCGCCCCGCCGCGTTCCGAGCGGCGCAGATGTTTTTATTACAGAATTTCCAGATTTTTTTTGAAGATCTTCCTGAAATCCGGCCCGACCTGCATCGCCGCGTTGATTTCCAGAGCGGCGTCGCCGTTGAGTTCGGTTTTCATAATGACCGAATCGCCTAAAATATCGCAGTTGATGCCGCGCACCGCCGCCGAGGAGCTCCTGTCCAGGCTGTCCGCAATGCGGAGCATAATGCCCATCTTCTTCACCGCCTCCACGTCGTCGTCCCCCACGAGGTCGCGGTATTTCACCCACTCCTGCATATTGATGTCTTCCATAGACGTGCTCGCCGCCACGAAAGAGGCCATCACGGTATCCCTGTGGCTCAGCCCGTAGATGTTGGCGTTCAGAATGGCGTATCCGCTGTGCTTTTCAAAGTTGTAAAACCCGATGCGCATGCCCGCGGAATGCAGCGCCGCCGCGACTTTGAGGATTTTCAGATACTGCCGCGGGAACTTATGCAGCACGCGCAGCTGTTTGAAAAGCTGGATGGAAAGGTCCACCACCTGGTCGGAATGCGCCTTGTTGCAGCCGTAGTATTCCACCAGCCCCGCGAGCGAATAGCCCAAAATATCCGAAATGGGTTTATCCACCGTGCCGGGCACCGCGTAGTTGAAGATCAGCCCCGTTCTCAGCCCGCTTCCGCTGATGACCACGTCGCCGAGATTCATATATTTTTTGAAAGCCGAAACCGCCGCGAGGGCGCTGGGCAGCACGTCCGCCCTGCCGCTCGAGAGCCCGCGGATCTTCTTCTTCCTGTCGAGTTCGAGGGATTTGAGCATATTGTAGGTATGCGTGAACTCCTCGTCTTTGAGAACATAGTTATGGATGTTTTTGAGCGGATATTTGCGCATGATCTTTGCCATGCGGCAGAGGTTCCTGAAAGAGCCGCCCACGCCGATGAACTGCGTTTCGGGGTCCACCGTTTTGAGCCACGGAATGCGCTTTAACTGCTCCGTGAAGAACTCCTCTATCTTTTCCGCCTGTTCCGCGGGGGGAAGATTGTCCGCCGCGAAAAGCTCCGTGAGCGTGATGGAACCGAAAGGCAGCGTTTCGTGCGCAAGAAGGTTGCGCCTGTTGTAATACACGATCTTCGTGCTGCCGCCGCCGATTTCCAGAATCAGCCCCTTGGGGATGTCCATGGTGTTGATCACGCCCTTATAGACGTACATCGCCTCCTCTTCGGCGCTCAGCACCTTGAATTTGACGCCGCACACCGAGGCGACCTCGTCGAGAAAACTCCGCTGGTTTTTGGCGTGGCGGACAGCCGCCGTCGCCACCGCGATGGTCTTTTCGATCCCGTACGCGTCGCACAGTTTGCGGAACATTTTCAGGGTGCGTATCGCCTCCTGAATGCGCTGGGGCTTTAAAAACCCGTCCCTGTCCATACCCTCGCC
>CALVZR010000100.1 GCA_944372565.1 uncultured Clostridia bacterium
ATGACCGAGGGGGGCAGATCCTTTTTCACGCCCGAAAATTTATACTGCGTGAGGATGAGATTGTTGTTATAAAGAATATCCCGCGTTTCGTCCGCCTTTATGTAAACGCTTTCGTTTTCCCGAAGGAGGGTGACGGGAAAGAGCGCGAGGGGCGCGCGGATATTGAAATCCTCCCCCGCCATCTTGCCCGAAAGATAGGGCCAGCCGACGTACAGATCGTTCTGCCCGCTCTCGCGCATATCCTTGGTAACCTCCCGCATGAGCGTGAGCAGTTTTTTGAACTTGTTGATCTTCACATAGGAATCGTTTGCGAAATCCACTTCGCTCAGTTTGAATCCCTTGCCCGTCGGCTTTCCCGTGAGATATTCCAGAAGGGGCTGCATCTGTTTCCCGTGCAGATCGTAGGCGTATTTTTCGTAAATTTTGCCCATATAGAGCAGGCGGTTGCGCTTGTTGATGTTCACCAGCCTGTTTTCCAGATTTTTCAGGGTTTTGCGCACGTCGTCCGTAATTTTGGCGTTCGCGGCGTTTTCCTTATGGAATTTTTCCAGCGGCTCCATAAAATACGCCCCGTATTTTTCCACGAACGTCTTGCCGATGCCGGGGATGCACTGCAGATCTTCCCCCCGCGTGGGCGCGGCGGCGACGATGCGTTTAAGCGTGTCGTCCGAGCAGATCGTAGGCGCTTTTTCGGCGGAAACAAATTTCTTTTTGAGCGAATTCCTCACCTTCACCAATTCTTCGTAGAGTTCCTGTTTCGTCATCTTCTCGCTTTCCTCACTTCTTTTTTTATTCTAACACAACGGGAGGGAAAAATCAAACGTATGGCGGAAGGCTGCCGCGATATTTTTACGCGCTTTTATTTGACTTTTCTCCCCGCTTTCTGCTATATTGCTTGTATGTGCATACCAAAAAAGATGCCCGCTCTGGCGCGGAGCGAATGCGGGAAAACGTGCGCGCACGTTTTCCCGGGAAGCGCGCTGCTCGAACGGGCAAAACGGGAAAAATGGTTTGAAAACGAAAACCGCCTCTATCCTTTCAACGAGGCGATGTGCGTAGGAAAAGCGGAAGAAAAGATCTTTTCCGAAGCCTTCGTCGCGGCGAGGGCGCGCGGTCTGAAAACGACCGCGGAAGAATACGCGCGCACCGTGCTCTCTCCGCTCGGCGGCGTTCTCGGCGAGCCCGCGCTCGCGCTGTGGTTCGGCTCGGATATGTTCTGCCAGATCAACTTCATTACGTTTCTTGCCTGGCTCGAACAGAGCGGCTATGCGGGAAAGGTGTATTTCTGCAGGCTCGAAGAGGATAAAGACGACGTTGCCGAGGCCTTCCTCCCCGTTTGCCTGCGCGGCTGCGATGAGATTTACCGCGACGTGCTGCTCCTTAAAAAAACGCCCCGCCTGCCGCTCCTCCCCGTAACCGAACGCGGCGTAAAGCTTTATCTCGGCTATCGCAAAAAAGACAGCCCGATCCGCCGCGCGATCCGCGCGCACCTCGGCGAAAAGGATCTCCTTTCCCGCCTGCTCTCCTCTTTCCCCGAATACGGGCTGGGCGATACCCAGTATCTCGACCTGATCGAAGAAGAAACCTCCCGCCGTTGACTGCGGGAGGTTTCCTTTTTTGTTTTTCAGCTTAATTGTTTGAGCATTTCCGAAAACGTCTGTTTGGTTTCGTCCGTCGCCTGTTTGGGGGCGGGTTTGGTTTCGTAAAGCCCCTGCTTGCTCATGGCGGTGAACACCGCGAACTGATCGGCCACCGCGCCTTCCATATTGCTCTTCACCGTGCTGCGGAAACTCCTGCCCGCGCCTTCGGTGATGGCCTCCGCGTAGATCTTTACGAGTTCCTTTTCCGCCATCAGGATGTCGGTGAGGCTGTCCTTTTCGTTGAGCGTGATCTTGGATTTATAATTGTCCATTTTTTCTCCCTCCTCAAAGCAGATTCAGCAGTGCGGAAAAGCGTTTTTCGTGGTTATCCGCCAGCTTTTCCATGGTTTCCGCCAGGTTCTTGTCGGTAAGCGTTCTCGAATACAGGCGCGCTTTTTTGCACGCCTGCCCTTCGTAGGTGAGCAAGTCCGAAATGAAACTCGCTTCTTTCTGCGTCAAATTGCTCATTTTCTTTCTCTCCTTTTCGGTTGATACTCTAATGCTTGCCCGCCGCAGAATTTTTATACGCCTTTCCCGAAAGAAAAACGCGCCGATTTTTGACGGCGCGGCAGATATTTTTTTAATTTCTTTCTATAATGGCGTTCATTTCGGAAAGTTTTTTCTCCATTTCCTCGATCAGGCGGAACTGCGTGCGGCAGCGATCTACGTTCTGCCCCGCCCTGTGCGTGCGGAAATACACGTCGCCGTCCAGATAGTCCGCAAGGAAACGCATGCCGCATTCGTACGTCATTAAAATGGCGCCGAACGCGAGATTTTCCTTTTCCGCGGGCGTAACGCTCTTCCCCAGCGCGCCGAGATAGCCCTTGGCGTACGTTTCGAACAGGCCGATATCGAAATGCACTTTATCGAGGTCCGGCTCGTCCTCCGCGCCCGTGTTGCAGCCGAAACGGATACTGTCGCCGAAATCGTAGCAGATGCTGCCCGGCATGATGGTATCCAGATCGATCACCGCCACGTATTTGCCCGTTTTGGCATCCAGCATCACGTTGTTGAGCTTGGTATCGTTATGGGTAACTTTGGTGGGCATCTTCCCGCTCGCCAGCAGGCTGACGATTTTCCCGCAATACTCTTTCCGCGCGAGCACGAAGTCGATTTCCTTCTTCACGTCCTTTGCCCTGCCGAATTTATCGGCGGCGAGAGAACGCTCGAAATCCCCCATACGCTTCACCGTATCGTGAAAGCCGGGAAGCACTTCGTAGAGCTGCGTTGCGTCGAACTGCGCGAGCAGGTTGGCGAAATCCCCGAACGCCACCGCGCTCTGATAAAAATGTTCGGGCTTTTCCACCGTCTGGTAGGCGATGGCGTCCGTGATGAATTTATACACGCGGAAACAGCCGCCGCTCTCCTCGTCGCGGATATAGGGCGCGCCGTCCTTCGCATATACGAGCGAAAGGCTCTCCCTGTCCGGATTGCCGCCGCGCTCTTTGATCTTTTCGCGGCTGAACTCCGTAACCAGGCGGATGTTGTTCATCAGCTTGTCCGGCTCTTTGAACAGATTGGTGTTGATGCGCTGCAAAATATATTTCACTTCCGCGCCACGATCGTTCACCACGGCGAGATAAGTTTCGTTGATGTGCCCTTCGCCGTAGCGCTCGCAGGAAACGAGTTCTCCTTCCAGCGCGAACCGCCCGACGATCTTTTTGAAATCGTATGCCATAAATTTTTCCCTTCCTTTGTCCTTTTCGGATATTTTACCATATCGCCGCCGCGTTTTCAAGAAAAAAAACGCCGCGGCGAAAAAAATTTTTCCGCCGCGGCGCGAAAGGTTTCTTTTGCTAAAAAAAGCGGCTTTTTTTACCCGTTTTGTTCCGTTGTTCCGAAATAAAGAACGCGCATTTCTCAGCCGCGCCGCCGAAACGCGCTTACGAAACGAAAAAACGAAAAGCGCTTGCCGAGCTCACGCGGCGTTTTGTTTTTCCGCCGTTCCCTCTCCGCCGATAAAAAAAGACGGCTTGCGCCGCCTTTTTCTCCATTAGAGGTCGCCTTTATGGTGGGCAGCGGTACGCCCTAACATCTTGCTTCCGCCTTTATGATGGGTTGCGGTACACCCTAACATTTTCTAATGGTATTTTTATTGTAAACAAAACAGGGGGTTTTGTCAATCCCTTTCCGCCGTTTCCGATAACTTTTTCTTTGCGTTATTTCGGTCTGCCGCAAAATTTACACGCGGAACCGTTTTGCGGCTCAGTAAACTTTTTCTTCTTCCCGTTCTTCGGCGTCCTCTTCCCTCTCCTCCGATTCGGGCGTTTCCGCAAGCGTTTCATTCTTCTCAGCCTGCTCTTGCGGAATTTCTTCCTCTTCTTCCGCAAGATCGTCCTGCGCTCCGAGGTCCGGCTCGCTTTCCCCTTCCGTTTCCTCCGCCGCAGCCGTTTCGCTTTCCGCCTCTTCCGATACGGCGGGCGCTTGCTCTTCGCAGGACTGTTCTATAACTTCCTCTTCGTTTGCCTGCGGCGCGTCCGCTTCGGGCGCGGCTGTTTCCGCAGAACGGCAGACCGGGGCTTTCGGGGCGCGTTCCGCCTCCGCGACCGACTCCTCGGTGTAGAGCGAGGCGAGATATTCCGCCCGCGCGCGATCCTCTTCGGCGGCGTTCACCGCCTGCTCGTTCGCTCTGCCGAGCAATACAACCTTTATTTTATCCTTGAAAGCGGAGGGCTTTCCCTCTTCCTTCGCCGCTTTCATTCCCTGCAAAAATTCGTAGTTTTTCCGGAGTTTTTCCGCCTTTTTGGCGGCTTTTTCGGCGGCGCGCCGGCGCGCGGCGTATTTTTTATACCCCGTTTTGAGCGATTTTTCAAAATCCGCCGCCCGCTGTACGAATAAATTGCCCGAACTATCTATCACGTAAATTTTCACGCGGCGGAACCTGCCTCCGCCGAGATCGGCGAATATCGGCTTTTCCAGTTCCTCCGGTTCGAGCGAAAGTTTGACGGGCATACGCGGCGTAACCACGATGGAACGCTCCCCCGTTTCCTCCCGCAGCCGTTTGGTAAAATCGAAATGTTTCAGCCCCGAAACCACGCCGAGCGCGCTCACGCAGGCGTCGTTTACGGAGCGGTTGCTCACGATCACGGTATAAGAGCGCTTTCCCGTTTCCGCGTCCACTTCCTCGAACCCGTTCGTTGCGAATTTGCTGCCCGCAACGCTCTTTTTCAGCCGTATCTGCCCCACGATGACGATCACGGCGAGCACGATGACCGCCGCAAAGCCGATGAGCGAGATCAGCCCGATGTATCCGTTGAGAGATTCCATAGTCCTCACCTCTTTTGCCGCGCGGCAGATTTTCCCCGCGCGGAGTTTGTTTTATTATACCGCGCCCGCGCGCGTTTGTCAACCCCGCAAGGCGTTTTTCGGTACAAGCCGGAAAGACTATTCCGCCGCCCCGCGGCATATATTGAAAGCAAAGCGGAATTTCCGCCGGGCGGTGTAATCTATGTTTTGGGACGCAATTTTATTCGTTTTGGGAAAAATCATCTTCTTTACGGGCGCGATCGGGGAAAAAAATTCTTTTCCCAAACCCTTATCGCCTGAGGAAGAGCAGAAATATCTGCGCCTCGCGCGGCAGGGCGACGCGGCGGCGAAGGAAAAGCTCATCCGCCACAATTTGCGGCTCGTGGTGCACATCGCCAAAAAATACGCGGGCGCGATGGATAACGACGACCTCATTTCGGTGGGCAGCATCGGGCTGATCAAGGCGGTGAACACCTTTGAACCCGAAAAAGGTTCGCACCTCGCCACCTACACGGCGCGGTGCATCGAAAACGAGATCCTCATGCTCCTGCGCACGAATAAAAAATTCAAAAACGACGTGTCTTTGAGCGACGCCGTGGGAACCGACAAGGACGGAAACGAACTCAGCCTGATCGACCTGCTTTTCGAAAGCGAGGACGGCGTGTTTTCCGCCGCGGAGCGGCGCATGGAAAACGAGCGGCTGCTCAAAGCCATCTCGCGCGTGCTGACCAAGCGGGAATATACGGTCATCTGCCTGCGCTACGGACTGAAAGGCGGCAGATGCTACGCGCAGCGGGAAGTGGCGTGTTTTCTGAAAATTTCCCGTTCGTACATTTCGCGCATCGAGAAAAAAGCCATCGAAAAACTGCGCGCCGCACTGAAAAAGGAAGATTTTCTGTGAGAATCCCCGTATTTGCGTTATAACGCGGGGAATTATCGGGCGATCAGAGATCCCTGCCCTCTTCAATCATTTTTTTATTGCATTTAAATGCCCGCTCGCCCTTGCTATTCTGTTTAAAACAGCTTTCCCCGCTTTGCTACAACGAATATAAAATCAACCCGATTACGATCAAAATCATTGCAACAAGAAGAAATTTTGTAATTTTCTCCTTAAATACCGCGCGCATGATCAAAGCGTTCACAACAAGCGAACCTCCGGTCGTCATAGGGGAAAGAACGGTTGCCGCTATTGTTTTTTGTGCACTCATCGACAGCATTGAGGATGCGGCTCCGAGCCAGGATATCGCCAAAACGACGAGCATCCTCCAAATATTCTTTTTCCGAATTTCCGCTTTTTCTTCTCTTTCCTCTTTGTCGTTCCATTGCGAATCCGAAACACGTTTTTCCGTTTTCCCGTGCAGATTGTGCGTAACGAGCAACGCTACGCCCGTAACCAGAAACATCCCGATATTGATATAAATCAAAAAACTTTCCGTACTCACCGCGTAAGGAGAGATTTGGTGAAATTTCGAAATTACGCTCATTGCCCCCGACAAACATCCGCACAGAACGCACAGAAGGATAAAATGGAACTCCATTTTTTCTCCCTTCTTTTGAAAAAACAGCAATCCTACGGCAAGCAGCATACAGGCAAACCCGACATATTGGTTCCAGGAAACCGCTTCATTCAGGAAAACGGCTCCGTAAACAAACGGGATAATCAGCCCGAAAAATTGTACAAATACCGAATATGTTGCCTGTTTGTTATAGCGCATTACAAAAAGAACCAACACGCTGAGCAAACCGTTCAGCGTTCCGTGCAGAAGCCCGCATATAAACGAGAATATACTGAACTCTATTCGGAATTTTGCCAGCAATAAATATACGGGCACACCGAACAAGCATAAATACATGGGATAAACAAAAGCATTCCCGGTTTTGAAAAAAAACTTTTTCTGATAAGTTTTCTGCAATACCAACGTTACGCCCCCGATCGCAAGGATCGGGATCACATATAAATATGCCGCCATACTTTTCCCTCTCGAAAACCGCCTATTCCTCCGGCAAAATGACGACCGCTTCGTATGCGGAAAATTCCACGCAGCCGTTAAAATTTTGGAACGTATCTGTATCCGGACGATAAACTGCCATCGTTTTTCCGCCGGGGATCGCAATCCGTTCTTTTATCGTTTCGTTACGGTAATTCACCGCGAGATAGAACGTATATTTTTCCGTTTTATATGCAGATACGACAAGTTCCTTATCCGAACATTCGATATCCGGCGGAACCTCCTCTTTTACGGCAGCGAGTAAATCCTCTGCCACAGGAGAAATTTTTCTTGCCAGAATATCGGTTAAATCGGCAAACGCTGCCGTTTCTTTATGCGTAAGCACGACGATCTTTATTCCGTTTTCGGAAAGGCGTTTGAGTTCCGATTTTAAAACTTCGTCGATCGGACAAGCGGGAACGATGAGCAATTTATATTTGCGTTCGCGAAAAGAAAACGTTTCGTTTTCTGTTTTGCTTGCCGATAGTTCATCGAAACCGATCATATCGTATCCCGTCTGCGACGTCAGTAAAACGCGGTTTGCAAACGCAAACGTATATGCCGCGGCGTTCATAATTTTATCGCAAGTTTCCTTTGCGGAAGACGCCCCGCACTCGCCGGGAAGCGCATACCCCCGCATCTGCCGTATGGGGTAATACAACGCCACAGAAGCACTGTACGTTCCCTCGCTTAAAATCGCATCCGCGCGGGCAACGGCATTGCAGAATCTGTTCCCCTCGCTTTCGGAAAACGAAAAGTAAGAAGTAAAAACATTCACCCCTGCCGCATATTGCAGAAAAGCGGTGCACAAACTCTTTTCAAACGAACACTTTGCGCCCTCCATATGGCCGCTGACCTCGCTCATCACGCGCCGTTTTCCGTACAGCCCGGCAATGGAGGAAACCAATTTCGGTCCGGTAGCCCAATTGATGATCTCCCCTTCATCGC
>CALVZR010000101.1 GCA_944372565.1 uncultured Clostridia bacterium
GAAGATTCGGGAAGGATTCCGACGGCGAGCACGACCATATCCGCACAGAGCGAAGATCCGCCGCCCAAAAGAACGCCGATTTTTCCGTCTTTTTCCGAAAATCCCTTCACATCGGTTTTCAGCAGGAGTTTAATGCCGTTTTCTCGCAGGTGCGCGTGCAGAAAACTCGCCATATCGGCGTCTATCGGCGGGAGAATATGCTCCGAACGCTGAATCAAGGTTACATCCAGCCCGATCTCCCGCAAATTTTCCGCCGTTTCCGCGCCGATGAAACCGCCGCCGATCACTACGGCGGAGTTTGCGCCTTTGCGGACGGCGGCATCCCGCAGCCGCAAGGTATCTTCCACCGTGCGCAATGTATAAATTTTATTGCTTTCTTTTCCGGGAAGGTCGGGCACGACGGGGTGCGCGCCGGGAGAAAGAATCAGTTTATCGTAATTTTCCCGAAAAATATTCCCGCTTTCCAGATCGCGCACGACGACAAATTTTTCCGCGCGGTCGATTTCGGTAACTTCGTGGCGGACGCGCGCATCGATGCGGAAACGCCGCCAAAAACTCATCGGAGTCTGTAAGGTCAGATCTTCCCTGTCCTCTATCACGCCGCCGACATAATACGGCAAGCCGCAATTCGCATAAGAAATATAGCCTGAACGCTCGAAAATTACGATTTCCGCGTTTTCGTCCAGTCTGCGCAGCCTCGCGGCGGCGCTCGCACCGCCCGCAACGCCGCCGATAATTACAACTTTCAAAACACTCTCTCCTCTGTTGCTTTTTGAAAACATTGTATCATTTCGGAAACGACTTGTCAATGGCGGCAAAACAACACACGGAGAAATTTCAGCAAATCATTTTATTTATACTGCGGCAGCCAATCTTTGTGCGCTTCAAAAAGATCGTCGCAAAGACTGCGGATATCGTCCAAAGAAAGTTCGGCGGCGGTATGCGGGTCGAGATAGGCAGCCATATACACAAGCTCTTTTTTACGGGCGCGCGCCGCCTCGACCGTCATATTCTGCACGTTGACGTTCGTTCTGTTGAGCGCGGCGCACTGTTCGGGCAGAGCGCCCGCAAAACAGGGATTTACGCCGTTCGCATCGATCATGCAGGGCACTTCCACGCAGGCATTCTGCGGCAGATTGGGGATAAGCCCCGTGTTGAGCACGTTCCCGTGGATCTTATAGGGTTTATCGTTGATGACCGCATTGATGATGGGCATGCCGAATTCCCGGCTGACGACGTGTTCAACGCCTTCGGAAACGAGTTTTTTCTGCATCTCCTTCCACCCCTCTATCTGGTTGCGGCAGCGGCGGGGATATTCGTCGAGCGGAATGTTGTATTTTTCGATCAGTTCCGGGTATTTCGCCTTGATGTAATACGGATTATATTCCGCCGTGTGTTCGCTCGATTCCGTATTGTAATAGCCGAAACGGTGCATGATGTCGTGCCGCACGAGGTCGCCCTTCATCTTCTCCGCATATTCCCCGCTCAGCGAACGGCGTTTGATCTCGGGATAAAGGTCGTTCCCCGCGAGGTCTGTGATTTCCGTGAGCCACGCCTGATGATTGATCCCCGCAATCTTCCAGCGGCATTTTTCCGTATATTCCTCCATGCCGAGTTCTCCAAACAGCGTTTCCACGCAGATCTGTACGCTGTGGCACAGCCCCACCGCGCGCAGATCGAGATATTTCAGCATATACCCCGTGAGCATCGCCATCGGATTCGTATAATTGAGAAAGAGCGCGTCCGGGCATTCTTTGTGAATGTCCTCCGCAAAGCCTTCGAGCACGGGAATGGTTCGCAGCGCGCGGAAAATACCGCCGATGCCCAAGGTATCCGCAATGGTCTGGCGAAGCCCGTACTTTTTGGGAACTTCAAAATCCGTTACCGTGCACGGCTCGTATCCGCCCACCTGAATGGCGTTGACGACGAAATCCGCCCCGCGCAGGGCGGCGCGCCTGTCGGTATAGGCTTTTATCTTCGCCTTCCCGTTATATTTTTTGTTTATGTTCTCCAACATACGGCGGGAATCTTCCAGCCGCGTTTCGTCGATATCGAACAAGGCGATGTCGAATTCGCCCAATCCCGGCGTAAGAATGCAATCGCCCAGCACGTTTTTTGCAAAAACCGTGCTTCCCGCACCCATAAAAGTGATTTTGAACATCTTTTTTTCCTTCCTTTTTCAAAAATTTTTGTATTTTCATTGTATCACGGCATTTCCTGTGATACAATAAGAAATGTAAAATAAATTTTCGTTTTTGTTCTCTGAGGAAGAAAAAAATGTCCACCCGTTCTTACAGCATACAGAAAAGTTTTTTCCCCGTGGCGGATACCGATTTCAACATCTTCACCCTCGGCTTTCAGGACGCAGATCCCGAACACAGGCATAAGGCCATCAAACAGGAACACGTTCTGCAATACGTGTTGGACGGGCGGGGATATTTCGAGATCGGCGGAAAGACCTTCCGCGTGGCGGCGGGAGATCTGTTTTACCTGCCAAAAAACGTGCTCGTTTGCTATTATGCGGACAGGCGGGAACCTTACCGCTATTACTGGATAGAGATCGACGGCGCTT
>CALVZR010000102.1 GCA_944372565.1 uncultured Clostridia bacterium
ATCACCGCCTGCCCCGAACAGCTGGCCGAACGCCTGCTCACGGGACTGCACCACGGCGCGACCGAGATTGCCGCGCGCGGCGCCTATTCCAATACGGAAAAAACGCTTATCGTATGCCTCATCAACAAGCGCGACCTCGTGCATTTCAAAAAGATCCTCGCGGAGTTTGAAAACACCTTCGCCTATGTGTCCTCGGTGAACGACGTTTACGGGAGGTTTTACAGAAAAACCCTCCTGCCCTGAACGGGGGGGAAGGGCGCGCCGCGCGGCAGAACTGCCGCGCGGCGCTTTTTTCAGCGGTTTTTCACGTTGAGAATGTCGTCCGCCGAGCAGTTGAGAAAGGTGCACAGGCGCGAAAGGGTGGAAAGCGAGGGCTGTATCCTCCCCGAAAGGTATTGCGAAACCGTGGGTTTGGATACGCCGATGGCCTTCGCGATTTCGGTTTTCGTCTTTCCGGACTGTTCGATTTCCTGCCGGATATTCCTGCTGATGATTTCGTCCAATGCGGGTTCCATAAGTATCAGTATATTAAGTATTGCCTAATTTTACTTGACAATTAGGTGTTGCCTAATTTATAATGTGAAATATCCGATCGATCAAAGAAACACAACGGAAAAAGGGGAGCAGATGAGCCGGATGACCTTCGTCCTGATTTTCCTGATCGTCCTGCTGGCGGCGTGCGTCGTGCAGTGGCTGGCGGCGGACTGCTGGGGCTTCAAAAAGTTTTTTTTCCGCGCGCGCGGCGGGGTTACCGTATATGTGCTGTGCGCGGCGGGATTGTTTTGTTACGGCGCGTTTTTCCGCGCATGGTGGGGCGCCGCCGCGGGGGGTGCAGCGCTCGCCCTTCCCGCCGTGTTCCTTCTTTTGAAAAGATGTTTTCACCGCGGGCGCAAGAAGTAAAATTGCCCCGTTTTTTCCCTTGGGATTTTGCCCGTTTTCCCGCTTTTTATGCCCTTTTGCCGCAATGTGCGCGAAAGGGCGTTTTTTTTGTGAAAAAACGCCCGAACAGTCGGAAAAACGCTTGCAATCCGCAGCTTTGTTGTGCTAAAATAAATAATTATCGAAGAAAAAATTTACATACGGAGAACGAGCGGTATGGAATACAGGTTTGCAGAGCGCGTAAGGAACCTTTCGGGTAACGCCATCAGGGAAATTTTCAAAGTGCTTTCCGATAAGGAAATGATCTCGTTTGCGGGCGGCATGCCCGCGGCGCAGTGCCTTCCAGCGAAAAAAGTGAAGGTATTTGCGGACGAACTCCTTTCTTCGCAGCCCGTCAAAATGCTGCAATACGGACAAACGGAAGGCTATCTGCCCCTCCGCGAATCCTTTCTGAAATACGTGGAAAACGTGGGCATAAAGGGATACGGCGTGGATAACGCGCTCATTCTGAGCGGCGGGCAGCAGGGCATCGATTTGATGTTCAAAACCTTCTGCGAGGTCGGGGACAAGATCCTCGTGCAGAACCCCACCTATCTCGCGGCGCTTCATATCGCCAAAACCTATCAGCTCCGCCCCGTCGGTTTCGAATGCGGGGAGGACGGCGTTGATACCGAAGATCTCGAAAGGAAGATCAAGGAACACAACCCCAAACTCGTCTACATCGTGCCCAACTTTTCCAACCCGACGGGAAAGACGCTGCGGCTGGAAACCCGTAAAAAGATCGTGGAGATCGCGGAAAAATACGGCGTGGTCGTCATCGAGGACGATCCTTACGGCAGAATCCGCTACAAGGGCGAGCACCTGCCGAGCATCAAGAGTTTCGATAAAAGCGGCTGCGTGGTCTATCTCACCAGCGTTTCCAAAACCATCGCGCCCGCGCTCCGCGTGGCGCTCGCCGTGGCGGACGAAAAGATCATCCGCAAGATGGCGGTCTGCAAACAGGCGGTGGACGTGCAGACGGTAACGCTCACGCAGGCTGTCGTCGATCAATTCATCCGCACGGGGGAGATCGACAGGGGCATCGCGCGCAGCCTTCCGCTGTACCGCGAAAAGGCGGAAGCCATGCTCGCCGCTCTCGATAAATACATGCCGGAAAGTTTCGTGCACACCGTGCCCGAAGGCGGGCTGTTCATCTGGGGCGAATTTACCGACGGCACGAGCGCCAAAGCCAAATTCCGCGAGGCTGTGGAAAACAAAGTGGCTTTCGTTTCGGGTAACGATTTCTTCGCGGACGGCAGCGGGGACAACACAATGCGGCTCAACTTTTCCAACGCCACGCTCGAACAGATCGAGCTCGGCGTGAAAAGACTGGGCGCGATTTTTTCCAAATAACGGAGGGAGCAGTCGATGGCGAAGAGCGCATTCGATATTTTGAAAGAAAGAGGATTTATCAAGCAAACGGTTTTCGAAGACGATCTGAAAAAGATGCTCGAAGAGGAGAAAACGGCGTTTTACGTGGGGTTCGACCCCACGGCGGATTCTCTCCACATCGGGCACTATATCCCCATTATGGCGATGGCGCATATGCAGCGCGCGGGGCACAAACCCATCGCGCTGTTCGGCGGCGGCACGGGAATGATCGGCGATCCTTCCGGGCGGAGCGATTTAAGGCAGATGATGACGCGCGAAACCGTGGCGCACAACATCGAGTGTTTTAAAAAGCAGATGAGCCGCTTCATCACCTTCGAGGGGGAAAACGCCGCCCTTATGGTCGATAACGGCGACTGGCTGCTCGACCTCAATTACATCGACTTTCTGCGGGACGTGGGCGTGTATTTTTCGGTCAACAAAATGCTCACCGCGGAGTGCTACAAATCCCGTATGGAAAAGGGGCTCACCTTCCTCGAATTCAACTATATGCTGATGCAGGCGTACGACTTTTTCAAACTCTACAACGCCTACGGCTGCGTGCTGCAGATGGGCGGGGACGACCAGTGGAGCAATATGCTCGCGGGGGCGGACCTCATCCGCAGGAAACTGCAAAAGCCGGCATACGCCGTCACCTTCACCTTGCTTTTGACGAGCGAGGGCAAGAAGATGGGCAAAACGGCGAAGGGCGCTTTGTGGCTGGACGAAAACAAAACCACCCCTTACGAATTTTATCAGTATTTCCGCAACGTGGAGGACGTGAAGGTGGCGGAGTGTATGCGCCTTCTCACGTTTATGGATCTCGAAGAGATCGAAGAACTCACGAAATACAGCGACGAGCGTATGAACGCCGCGAAGGAGCGGCTGGCGTTCGAGGTGACAAAACTCGTGCACGGCGAGGAAAAGGCGCGCGAGGCGCAAAGGCAGGCGCGCGCGGCGTTCGGCGGCGGGAGCGAAGAAGATATGCCCTCTGCGGAAGTGGATTCTTCCCTGCGCCAGGTGGCGGACGTTATGGTGGCGGCGGGCGTCGCCAAATCCAAAGGCGAGGCCAAACGGCTCATCGAGGGCGGCGGCGTCGCGCTCGACGGCGACAAAGTGGAAAACGCTTTTGCCGAGATCGGTGAAGAGCGCGCGGCGAAGGGCGAATTCATCCTGCACAAAGGCAAGAAAGTGCACGTGAAGATCCTGCTGAAAAAATGAAAGATTATCTGAGCGTGGCGGCGGAAGCGGAGTGCGAATACGTCATCGAGCGTTCGCGGTTCATCACGCACATCGCGCCCGTGAACGGCGAGGAAGAGGCAAAGGCCTTCGTGGAAAAAATCCGCAAGGCGCATTCCCTCGCCACGCACAACTGCTACGCTTACATCGCGGACGAAAACGGGCTGAAACAGAAGTTTTCGGACGACGGCGCACCGCAGGGCACGGCGTGTATGCCCATGCTCGAAGTGCTGAAATCGCACGGGCTGAAAAAGTGCGCGGCGGTGGTCACGCGGTATTTCGGCGGCGTGAAGCTGGGCGCGGGCGGATTGGTGCGTGCCTATGCGAAAGCGGCGGCGGACGGCGTGCGCGCGGCGAAGATCGTGAAATACGTGTTCTGCGATTTCGTGCGCGTGGGCGCGGGGTACGAAACCTTTCCCGCGCTGCTCAAATTTTCCGAAAAGAAAAATTATAAAATCATGGATACGCAATTTTCCGAAAGGGCGGAGGCGGCGTTCGCCGTTCCGCGGGAAAAGCGCGCCGCTTTCGAAGAAGATCTCGCCGAGGCGTTCGGCGGGAAACTGCGGGCGGAAAACGCGGGTTCGGGGTATTACGCATTCGGGGAGTGAAAAATGGAAATCGAATTTGTCGAAAGAAAGACGCTGAAAGAAAAGCCGCAGGCAGGCGCGGAGCTGGGCTTCGGCAAGCTGTTTACCGACTACATGTTCTCCATGGTTTACGAAGAGGGCAAGGGCTGGCACGACGCGAAGATCTCTCCTTACGGGGATATGGCGATGAGTCCGGCAACGTCCGTACTGCACTATGCGCAGGGCGTGTTCGAGGGCGCGAAGGCGTTCCGCGGGGAAAACGGAAGCGTCAGGGTGTTCCGCATCCGCGAAAACTTCAACCGCATGAACCGCTCGTGCGATCGGATGTGTATGCCGCGTTTAGACGTGGATTTCGCCTGCGAGGCGTTGTTCCGCCTGCTGAAAATCGAAAAGGACTGGATCCCGGAAGGGGAGGGCACGGCGCTCTATATCCGCCCGCTCATGATCGCGGACAGCGCCGAACTCGGCGTGCACGCGAGCAAGAAATATCTTTTCTACATCATCCTTTCGCCCGTGGGCGCTTACTACAAAAACGGGCTCGCGCCCACCAAGATCTACGTGGAAGACCACTACGCGAGAACGGTCGCGGGCGGTACGGGGGAGGCGAAGTGCCTCGGCAACTACGCGGGCAGCATCAAGGCTTCGGAAGAGGCGCAGAAAAAGGGATACGACCAGGTGCTCTGGCTGGACGGCGTACATAAAAAATACATCGAGGAAGTGGGCTCCATGAACATCTTCTTCGTCATCGGGGACGAAGTCGTCACGCCCAAGCTCAACGGCTCCATCCTGCCCGGCATCACGCGCAAGAGCTGCCTCGAAGTGCTGCGCGACGCGGGCTATAAGGTGAGCGAAAGGACGCTTTCCTTAAAAGAGGTGGTGAAGGCGCACAAAAAGGGCAGGCTGAACGAGGTGTTCGGCACGGGCACGGCGGCGGTCATCTCGCCCGTGGGGCTTTTGGGCGTGCAGGGGGAAAACCTCACGGTCAACAACGGCAAGATGGGGGAGATCACAAAATTCCTCTACGATACCATCACCGGCATCCAGCACGGCACCAAAGAAGACAAATACGGCTGGGTTACGGTGATCTGATGGGAAAAATCACCGAAATCTCGCCGCAGGCGAAGGACAAAACCCGCGTGAACGTGTATATCGAAGGCAAGTTCGCGTGCGGGCTTTCCCTGGAAACCGCGGTGAAACATCGCCTGAAAGCGGGAACGGAGATCGACGATGCCCGCCTTCGGGAAATAGAATTCGACAGCGAAAAGCAGGCCGCCCTCGAAAAGGCGGCGGCACATATCTCCAAGTCGGCGAAAACGGCGCGCGAACTCGCGCTCTTTTTGTCGCGGAAGGGATACGGAGAAGCTGTCGTTTCTTTTATTTTGGAGAAATTTTCGGAATACGGCTATATCGACGATGGGGCGTACGCCCGCGCCTACGTTGCCGCCCACGGCAAAAAGAAGGGCGCCCGCCTGATGAAGGCGGAACTGCGCGCGAAAGGCGTTGCGGACGAGGACATCGCCGCCGCCTTCGCCGAAGCGCCGCCCGCGGAGAGCGCGGCGAAGGCGGTGGCGGAAAAATATATGCGCGGCAAGGGGCGGGAGCCGAAGGACATACAAAAACTGTACCGCCACCTCCTTTCCAAGGGGTTTTCCTGGGAAGAGGCGGCGTCGGCGGCGGAAGAATACAAATCGCCGCAGGAGGATTGAAAGGGTATGGAGCGGATCTTGAGCGCGGAGCAGATGCGCGCGGCGGATAAATACACGATAGAGCGGCTGGGCGTGCCCGAAAGCACGCTGATGGAGCGCGCGGGAGAGGCCGTCGCGGAGGAAATCGAAAAGCGCTTCCGCGGCGGCAGGCTGCTCTTCGTGTGCGGCAAGGGCAACAACGGCGGCGACGGGATGATCGCCGCAAGGCTGCTCCGCGCAAAACACGGCTTTTCGGTGTTCACCTTAAAGCTCGCCTCGGGCGAAACCGAAAAACTCGATAAGGATTACGACGTCATCGTGGACTGCATTTTCGGCACGGGGCTTTCCCGCGAGGTATCGGGGGAAACGAAAGAGATCATCGAAAAGATCAACGCGAAGAAGTGTTTTAAAATCAGCGTGGATATCCCCAGCGGGCTGAACGGCAGCAACGGGCTGGCGATGGGCGTTGCCGTGAAAGCGGATATGACGATTTCCATACAGGAATTAAAGCTCGGCCATTTTCTGAACGACGGCAAAGATTTCTGCGGCAGAATCGTGAACAGGGATATCGGCATCGCCGTGTTCGAAGAGGAATTCGCGCGGCGGCTGGAACAAAAGGATATGGCGGCGTTTTTCCCCAAACGCAGGGAAAACACCCACAAGGGTAGCTTCGGCAGGGCGGCGGTCGCGGGCGGCAGCCGCGATTATTTCGGTTCGGTGCTCCTCTCCGCAAGCGCGCTCGCCGCGCTGAAAACGGGGGCGGGCTACGGCGAATTGTGCGTGCCCGAAAGCCTTTTTCCGCTCTATGCGGGCAAGGTGCCCGAACTCATCCTGCGCACGTTTTCGGATGAAAACGGCTTTCTCCGCTTTTGCGAAAAGGATTTTGAAAGCCTCGCCTCGGCCGATTCCCTCGCCTTCGGTATGGGGCTGGGCGTAAGCGAGGAAGTTTATAAAGCGGCGCGCTGGCTGCTCGCGAACTTTAAAGGCAGGCTCGTTCTCGATGCGGACGCGCTCAATTCCCTCGCCGCTTTCGGCGTAAACGCGCTGAAAAACGCGGCGGCGGACGTGGTGATCACGCCGCACGCGAAGGAATTTTCCCGCCTGACGGGAAAGGACGTGAAAACCGTGCTCGCCGATCCCGTGGGCGCGGCGAAAGCCTTTTACGAAACGTACGGCGCGAACGTGCTCTTAAAGAGCGCAACCAGCGTGCTCGCGGGCGAAAAGGGCGTGATTTTAAACACGACGGGCTGCGCGGGGATGGCGAAGGGCGGCAGCGGCGACGTGCTTTCGGGCACGATCGCGGGCATCGCCGCGCGGGGATTTTCCGCGTTCGACGCGGCGGCCGCGGGCGCGTACCTTTGCGGCAGGGCGGGGGAGATCGCCGCGAAAAAGCAGAACGAATACGCCGCCACGCCGAGCGACACCGTCGCCGCGCTGGCGGAGGCGGAAAACGAAATCGCGGAGAGCTGATATGGAAAAAAAGAGCCGTTCCCCCCGCAACAAGACCATAGACGTCAGCGGGGAGCAGGCGGAAAAATACCTCGCCCGCGCGGTGCGGGTGGAGGAGATGACGGGGGCGGAAACCGACAAAACGCTGTGCGGCGATCTCTTCGCGGCGGCGGAAAAACTGGTTGCGGCGGGCAGGAAGGCAGACCTCATCGTCGCCGATCCGCCGTATAATCTCCGCAAGGATTTTCACGGAAACGTGTTTTCCAAGGAGAGCGAGGCCGAATACGCCGCCTACACGGCGCGCTGGCTGGACGCGGTGTTCCCCCTCTTAAAGGAGGGCGGTTCGATGTACGTCTGCTGCGACTGGGCGTCCTCGCTCGCCGTGGGCGAGGCGCTGAAAAGCCGCCTTCTCGTGAAAAACCGCATCACCTGGCAGCGGGAGAAAGGGCGGGGCGCGCAGCGCAACTGGAAAAACGGAATGGAAGATATCTGGTTTGCCGTGAAAGGGGAAAACTACACCTTTCATCTGGACGCGGTGAAAATCAGAAAGAAGGTGATCGCGCCCTATCGGGAAAACGGAAAACCCAAGGACTGGGCGGAGGAGGAAGGCGGCAGATTCCGTATGACCTGCCCCTCCAATTTCTGGGACGATATTTCCGTTCCCTACTGGTCGATGGCGGAAAACACCGCGCACCCCACGCAGAAACCGGAAAAGCTGATCGCAAAACTCATTCTGGCGAGCAGCGACGAAGGCGATCTGGTGTTCGATCCCTTCCTCGGCTCGGGCACGACGAGCGTAACGGCGAAAAAACTCGGGCGGCACTGGCTCGGCGCCGAAAAAAAGCCGCTTTACTGCGCGTGGGCGGAGTTGCGGCTGGAACGGGCGGAAACGGAAAAGGGCATAC
>CALVZR010000103.1 GCA_944372565.1 uncultured Clostridia bacterium
ATCCGTAATTTTCCGATGCGTAGTGCGTGAACAGCACGAGCGCCCGCCCCCGCTCCGCGATCGCGCGGATGACGTGGTGCGGCGCGTCCGACGTGACGATGACGTCCGCGTTTCCCGCATAAGCGGCGGCGTCGCTCCCGCCCGCGCCGCAAAAACTGGCGACGCGCCCGATTTTTCGTTCCGCGTCCCCGTAAACGAGCACCTTTTTGGCGCCGAGTTCCTCCGCCGCCCGCGCGGCGAACGCGCCGAGCGCGGTTTCTTCTATGCAGAACTCCTTGCCGTATCCCGCGGAATCGCTCATCTTATCGAGGGAAAGGAGCACTTTTCCGCCCAGACCGCGCGCGAGCATATCGTCTATGCCGCCCGAAACGATATCGAGATTGAGATGTTCGGAAAACACCGCGATGCGGTTTTCCGCCGCTTTCGCGAGCGCCTGCGCCGCCACGTCGTTTTCCGAAAACCGTTCCAGCCCGCCGTAGATCGCGGGGTGGTGCGTGACGATGCAGCCGCATCCCTCTTCGATCGCGCGTTCCGCCGCGCGCACGCTTAAATCGAGGGAAAACAAAATGCCTTCCGTTTCTCCCCTGCCGGCGTAGATCAGCCCGCTGTTGTCGTACATTCCCTTGCGCTTGCACGCCTCGCTCAGTTCTATGGGGCAGAGTTTTTCGATCTCTTTTTCCAGTTCTTTTACGGTGATCATCGCAAGATCTCCTCGATTTTCCTTTTTCTATCTTCGAGCGCGGCGCGCGCGCTTTCGCTCTTCGCCTTAGATAAATAGCGTTCTATGCCAAAAAGTTCCGCCCGCAGCCTTTCGGTAAACGCCGCGGGGCGCAGGGCGAGATTGCTTTTGCCGAACAGCAGTTCGTCCTCCGTGAGCGACTCCTCCCCCCGCTCGGCGGTGAGGATGTCGTAAAACTTTCCGCCGCTCGAAAACACGACGTCCTCTTCTGTTTTCCAGCCGTTTTCCGCGAGGAAACGCCGCACTTTATCCGTATTTTTCATCGGTTGCAGGATGAGGCGGTCCGCCGCGAAGGGTGACGCGGAGAGGATGTTCACGATCTCTTCCCCGCCCATCCCGGCGATGAGCGCCTCGTCCGGGCGCACGGGGAGGGCGCGCATCCCGTTGCCGAGCGCGCCTTCCGCCTTCCCCTCCGCGACGAAGGGGGCGAGCAGTTTCTCCGCCTTGGCGAGGCATTCCGCGCTCACGTCCGTAAAATAAACCTTTTCCGCCAGGGAATGCGCCGCAACGTATTGCGAAACGTAGCCGTGGTCGCACCCGATATCGGCGAAAACTCCGCACGGGCGGACGCGGGCGCAGATCTCTTTCAGCCGCCCGTTCAATCGAGGAAGTCCTTTAACCGCTTGCTGCGGCTGGGATGGCGGAGCTTGCGCAGCGCCTTCGCCTCGATCTGGCGGATGCGCTCCCTCGTCACGTTGAATTCCTTGCCCACTTCTTCGAGCGTTCTCGGCCTGCCGTCGTCTATGCCGTAGCGCAGGCGGAGCACCTTCTCTTCCCGCGGGGTGAGCGTGTCGAGCACGCCGAGGAGCTGCTCTTTGAGCATAGTGTAGGAAACGGCGTCCGAAGGCGTGGCGCTGCCCTCGTCCTCGATGAAATCGCCGAGATGGGAATCCTCCTCCTCGCCGATGGGCGTTTCGAGGGAAACGGGGTCCTGCGCGATCTTCTGGATCTCGCGCACGCGGTCTTCGGAAATGCCCATTTCGCGGGCGATCTCCTCGGGCGTGGGCTCTCTGCCGAGTTCCTGCAAGAGCCGCCTCGATACGCGGATCTGCTTATTGATGGTTTCCACCATATGCACGGGGATGCGGATGGTGCGCGCCTGATCCGCGATGGCGCGGGTGATGGCCTGTTTGATCCACCACGTCGCGTACGTGGAGAATTTGAAGCCTTTCTGATAATCGAACTTCTCCACCGCCTTCATCAGGCCGAGGTTGCCCTCCTGGATGAGGTCGAGAAAGAGCATCCCCCGCCCCATATAGCGCTTGGCGATGGAAACGACCAGACGCAGGTTGGCTTCCGAAAGGAGTTTTTTCGCCTCCTCGTCCCCGTCCATCATACGGCGGGCGAGTTCGGTTTCGTCCTCCGGGGAAAGCAGGGCGACCTTGCCGATGTCTTTTAAATACATCTTCACGGGATCGTCCATGCTGATCTCTTTCAAAAGCTGATCGTAAAGTTCCTTATCCCGCTCGAATTCGTTGATGACCTGGATGTTCGCCTGGTCGAGTTTTACGTAAACTTCCTCGATCTCCTGCGGCGTGGCGTCTATCTTGTCCAGCTTTTCGAGGAGCTGTTCGAGGCTCACGCTGCCCTTCTTTTTATTTTCTTCGATGATGCCGTTTACGATCTCTTCGAACTTCTGTTCCATTTCTTCTCCTTTGTTTTATAATCTGCTGAGCGCGTTCACGCGCTCTTTTATCTTCGCCATCAGTTCCTTGCGGCGTTCGGTATCCGTTTCCGTTTCGCAGAGAGCGGCGAGTTCGTCTCTTTCCCGCTCCAGCCTGCGCCGTTCGAGCGTTTTCACGCAGTCCGAAAAATACCGCGCCTCGTCGAAATCCCTGCGCTCGGTCAGTTCGATGGCGAGCACGCTCGAAAGCTCGCCCTCCCCTTCTTTATCCACCACGTCGTAAAGCTCGTCCGGCCGCGGCGGCTTGCCTTCCTTTTTGCGTTCGGCAAGATAAGAGGCGACGGCCGCGTGCACGGGGTGCTCGAAACGGACGGTTTCCGCATCGAACCCCTCGGCGTATTTTTTGGAAAAGAGCAGGGAGGCGAGCACGAACCGCTCGGCCTGCAGATTCTTTTCCTTCGCCTCGATGGGGCGGATCTCCGCTTTCGGCGGCGCGGGTTTTCCCGCCGATTCCAGCTCCCTTTTGAGCGATTCGTAGGTGATGCCCGTCATCGAGCGGATCTGTTTTAAAAGATCTTCCCGCTCGGCAGCGGACGGGCTTTCCCGCACGACCTTCACCGCCTCGCTCACGAATTTCCGCTTGCCTTCCGCGTCGGCGAGATCGTAACTTCTGCGCAGCGCTTCCAGCTTGAAATCGATGAGCGGGAGCGCCTCGGCGAGCAGTTTTTCGTACGCTTCCCTGCCGCGCTTCTGAATGACGTCGTCCGGATCCATTCCCTCGGGCAGGACGACGACTTTCACGTTCATCCCCTCGTCTTTCAAGATCTCCAGCCCGCGCACCGCCGCTTTCTGCCCGGCGAAGTCGCCGTCGTAGCTGATGAGCACGGTATCGGTGTAGCGCGCGAGCATACGTGCCTGATC
>CALVZR010000104.1 GCA_944372565.1 uncultured Clostridia bacterium
GGGAAAGCGGCATTTGCGGCAAAAACCCGCAAATACGCGGCAGAATACGACAAGCAGCGCGCACCCTTTTCGTGTTACAATCATACTGCAAAATAAGCGAAATAAAAAAGGATACCTTGAAAGATGAAAGACGTTTTACGGCTTACGAACTGGCAGCTGAAAGATTTGGAAACGGGAAATAGCGTGCGGGCGAAAGTGCCCGGGGATATTTCCGCCGATCTCTTTGCGGGCGGCGTGATCGCCGATCCGCTTTACGGGATGAATCACACGGAGGCGAAAAAATATCTTTCGCACGATTTCGAATATGTTTCGGAATTTTCCCTTCCCGCGGAGATGAAAAACGCGGAGGAGATCTATCTGAATTTCGACGGGATAGACCTTTTTTCGGAAATTTTCCTGAACGGCGTTTCCCTCGGCAAAACGGAAAATATGTTCCTCAAATACCGCTACGAGGTGAAAACTATGCTGCGGGAGAAAAACACGCTCGCCGTGAAAATGCGTTCCACCCCGGCGGAGATGGAGAAGATCGACTGCAAGGGGTATTTCGGCGTGTTCAACGTGCCCCGTCTGTTCCTGCGCAAGGCGCAGTGCCATTTCGGTTGGGACTGGGCGCCCGACCTTTGCGGCTACGGCATCTGGGGCGACGTGTATGTGAGCGCGGAAAGCAAATACAGGATAGAAGATCTCTGCTGCCGCACGGACAACACGGGCAACGTGAGCTTTTTTGCGGAACTGAGCTACAACATCCGCGCTTTTGCCGATCACTACGGCAACCTTTTAGAAGGCACCTCGGAAAAACGCGCGGGGGATACTTTGCGCTTTTATCTGGAAAACACTCCGGGCAAGGGGGATTTTTCGGTTGAAGAGATCTCCGTGAGCGGAAAAAAGAATTTCGTGAATATGAAAGTGAACGCTCCCGAGCTCTGGTGGCCCGCCGGTTACGGCGCGCAGCCGCTGTATGCTTACAAGGCGGAACTTCTGCGCGACGGAAAGGTAACCGACGTAAAAGAAGGGAAATTCGCTTTCCGGGAAGTCAGGCTCGTACAGGAACCGAAAGATAAAGAGCATTTCGGCTACGAGCTGGAGATCAACGGCGAGAGGATCTTCGTCAAAGGCTCCAACTGGGTGCCCGTCGGCTGCTTTACGGGGGCGATCGAGAACGAAAAGTACGAAAAACTCGTGCGTATGGCGAAGGACGCGAATCTGAACATGCTGCGCGTATGGGGCGGCGGCATCTACGAAAAGGATATTTTCTATAATCTCTGCGACGAGTTGGGCGTGATGGTATGGCAGGATTTTATGTTCGCCTGCGCCGATATTCCCGAAGACAACGACGCCTGGGTGAAAAACACCCTGCGCGAATGCGAATATCAGATCAGGCGGCTGCGCAACCATCCGTCTCTCGTATATTGGTGCGGCGGAAACGAAAAGACGGGCAGCTATTCTCTGCAGATCACGCACGGGGATTTCTTTATCGACAACATCCTCTGCGGGCTGGTGCGCACGCTCGATCCGGACCGCCCGTTCGCGCGGCAGAGCCCGTGCAGTTTCACCGACGTCGGCAACGACGTCACCTCGGGCGAATCGCACGCGAATTCGCTTGAACCGTGTATCGAGGCGGGCATCGAAAACTATCGGGAACTGATGTCGGAAAAAGTCGTGCCGTTCGTTTCCGAATGCGCCGTGCTGGGACCGGATACCCTGCAGAGCCTGAAACGGTATATGCCCGAAGATAAACTGTGGCCGCTCAACGAAATCTGGCGCGACAGGCTGATGGATAACCCGTATGCCGCGATCAGAATGGATTTCCTCGACAGGGAACTGCTTTACATGACCCGCCTTTACGGCGCGCCCGGAACGCTGAACGAATTCGTCGCGCGGGGGATGACGGTGCATGCCGAGATTCTGCGGGCGGAAATCGAATACGCGCGCGCCAACAAGGGCAGGTGCGGCGGCATACTCAACTGGATGTATTCCGATATCTGGCCTACGGGATCGTGGGCGGTTGTCGATTACTATGCCGAACCCAAACAGGCGTATTACGCGATGAAACGTTCCTTTGCGCCCGTGCTCTTTACCTTCGTGCAGAACAAAGACGGCAGCACGGATTTCGTCGTCGTGAACGATACCCTTTCAATCGTGCCTTTCGAGGTCGAGATCGGCAAAAAAGACGGAGCGGGCAATCGCGAAAAACTGCGCACAATCTGCGCCGAAGCGCCCGCAAACGGCGTTTACCGCAAAAATATCGGCAAGATCGAAGCGGAAGACGGGCGGTATCTGTATGCGGAAGGCGAGAATGTTCGCGCAATCTATTCGCCGTCGTTCTGGAAGGGATTTGCCTTTGAAAGCGATTACACCGTTGCGGCAGAGCAGGTTTCCGAAGAGGAAGTGCTTTTGAAGATCGCGGCGAAAAAGTTCCTCAAAGGGCTGGCGGTTACCGCGGAAAATAACGAAGAGATCTCTTATTCCGATAACTATATCGACGTGCAGGCGGGAGAAACGGTTTGCATCGTTGCGAAGAGAAAGGGCGGACTGAAAGCCGATGCGTTTTCGCTTACGGATTTTTCCGGGCGGGAGAAGAAAATATGAAACTGAACTTCAGAAACTATAAGATCAACAACGCGGAATTTTTCGAGCGCGGGGAAAAGACGTACTGCACGCTCGGACAGTGCGGCATCAGCGCTACTTACGAAATACGGGACGTAAAGTTCCGCCCGAAAGCGGAAATCCTGCTGATGGATCTGGACGGAACCACGGTGAAGAGCGAAGAATTCTGGATGTATCTGATGCAGCTCACCGTGCAGAAAATAACGGGGAATCCCTCTTTCCGTTTCGAAGAGGAGGATATTCCGCACATCGCGGGGTTCAGCACGTACGAACACCTCGAATACTGCATTAAAAAATATTCCATCGATTGCGACGTCGCTTCCGCAAACGAAGAATATCACAAGATCGCCCGCTACGAACTCAACGAGATTATGGAAGGGCGGGGCAACGCGGAGGCGTTCCGCCCGCGCGAGGGGCTGAAAGACTTTCTCTTCGAGGCAAAGGCGCGGGGGATTAAAGTGGGGCTTGCGACCAGCGGACTCATCTATAAAGCCGTGCCGGAAATTCTCTCCGCTTTCCGCGTGCTCGGTATGGGCGACCCGCTGCAATTTTACGATTCCGTCATTACGGGCGGCAACCGCAAGCGGGGCGAATACGGCACGGTCGGCGAACTCGCCGCCAAGCCGCACCCTTGGGTGTATCTCGAACTCGCGAACAGTTTCGGCAGCTACGACCCCGCAAAGGTGATCGTGCTGGAAGATTCCTCGGCGGGCGCGCTTTCGGCAAGGCTGGCGGGACTGCCCGTGATCGGCTTTGACGACGGCAACCTGAAAAAGAGCGGGATGGTGGATCTGTGCGAAACGCTCGTTCCCTCTTTTGAAGAGGTCAAAAAGATCATATTCTGAAAAGAGGGCCGCCGATTCTTCGCGAATCGGCGGCCTTTCCAAAAAATTTCAGGAATCTGAAAACTGCTTTTTATATTCGCGCGGGCTGATGCCCGTCACGTTTTTGAACGTGTGGTTGAAATGGCTTAAAGATTCGTAGTTCAGCCTGCCGGAAATTTCCAGCGTGGTCATATCGGTGTGGCAGAGAAGTTCGATCGCATAGTCGATCTTCACCTTCGTGATGTATTGCAGCAGGGAAACGCCCGTGTATTTTTTGAATACGCGGCTGAAATACGAATAGGAATAGGAAATGTTTGCGCAGATCTCGGTCAGCGGGCGGCAGCAGAAATCCATATCGTGCAGTTTGCCGAGAAAATCCGCAAACCATTCGGGATATTCTTCCCTTTCGCACACGGTCTGGCGGAAGAGCAGGGAAAGAAGGTCGAATAAAAGGAATTTACAGCGGATCTTCTTGTCGTTTTTCGAAATGGTCTGCAGGGTCTGCAGCTGGATACAGTCGTTATACAGTTTGGAAAGGGAGATGTTGTCCAGCGCGAACCGCAGGGGCTTTTCGCAGCCGTCGATATATTCGGGCATCTTTTCGTCGATGAGCCGCAGCACGGTGCGGAAAAAATCCGTCCGCGCGAGAAACACGATCAGCCGATAGTTTTTCGTGAGTTTTTCGTCGTTGTGCAGGCTGTGTTCGTCCGTCGGGCGGATGAGCCAGGCGTCCCCCTTTTTCATGGGGTAGCGCTTGCCGAAGATCTCGTGTTCGATAGTATCGCCTTCCGCGATGAGGATTTCATAGTACTCATGCTTGTGCGGAGAGGGAAAGGCACAGTTATCGAGGTGGAAAGAAACGTCGGAATCTTTCCACGGCGTCGCGCTGTCGTACCGCTCCACGGAACCGGGCTTGCATAGCTTGATATCGGCAAAAACGGGATCTTGAATCATATGTACAGTATAGCAGAATCGAAAGGGTTTGTCAATAGCGGGCGCATGGCGGATCGCGCGGAAAAATCGGGCGTTTTTTTCAGGAAAATACATTGCTTTTTTAAAAAATTCGGGGTATAATGAATGCTATGAAAGAAAAATTATACGGAAACGGAATCGACGACGACACCGCCGCCATCCAGGCGCTGCTGGACGGTGCGGAAAGGGAAATCAGGCTGCCGAAACCGGAGAAACACTACCTCATCTCCGCGCCGCTGCAGCTGCACGGCGGGAAAACGCTCGTGCTGGAAAAAGACACCGTCGTCCGCCTCGCGGACGGGGCGAGCTGCCTGATGCTGAAAAACGCGGAGGACGGAAAGGAAAACATCGCGGTTTACGGCGGCGTCTGGGATATGAACAACAAAAATCAGAAACCCAATCCCGTCGTGCGGAAAGTGGAGGGCGACGAGCTGGATATCTATACGGGCTGCGCCGAATTCGACGAGCTTTTGTTCGGAGAAAAGGCATATACCGCCCGCCGCTACGACGATACGAAATATATGGGTTTTAGCATGGCGTTCGGCGACGTGAAGGGGCTTACGCTCAAAGACATCACCTTCAAAGATCCCGTAACGTACGGCTGCTGGTTCGGCGCGGTGGATACTTTCGAGGTGGAAAACATCACGTTCGATTATAACGACGGCAATCCCTATCCCGTCAATATGGACGGACTGCATTTCGACGGGCTCTGCCGCAACGGCACGATACGCAACCTCAAAGGCGCCTGCTACGACGATATGGTGGCGTTCGCGGCGGACGAGTTCGTGAAAGGGGATATCGAAAACGTGCTCGTGGAAAATATCGGGGCAAGGGACTGCCACAGCGCGGTGCGCCTGCTCGCCGTCGATCACGCCGTAAAAAATATTACCATCCGCAACGTGCGCGGCACGTTCTATCAGTATTGCGTGGGGTTCACGAAGTATTACCGAATGGGAGACGGCGTTTACGGCAGGTTTGAAAACGTCGTTGTGGAAAACTGCGAGGTTTCCAAAGCGCCTATGCTGAAAAAATACAAAAAAGATCCCGTGCACCGCTATCCGCTCTTTTATTTCCAGACCGAAACGCGTTCGGAAAACGTGACGATCCGCAACGTCGAACGGGAAGAAACTGATTGTCCCGTGCCGTTCGTGGGCGCGGAAGAGGGCGCGGATATCGGCGGCGTGCGGCTGGAAAACATAAAGCAGACTTCCCGCGTGGGCGGGATGGAACTGATCGCGCGAATTTAAGGCGCGGCTGCTTTTTTACAGAACGCAAAGACGCAAAAAGAAATGAAAATTTTCGTTTCTTTTTTGTTTAAGGGGATTGCCAACGGCGGAAAAAAATGTTATACTGATTCCGATAAAGGAGGGATGGAAAAATGCTGAAAATCCTTGCGGTGGGGAACAGTTTTTCACAGGATGCGACGGCGCTTGCCGAACTTTTAAGCGAAGAACTTTTCGTGCGCAATCTTTTTATCGGCGGATGCAGTCTCGAACGCCATTGCGAAGAGATCGAAAGCGGCTCCGCCGATTATTCTTATCAGCAAAACGGCGAGCAGTGCGTGTTGGGCGGAAAGTCGCTCGAATGGGCGCTTACAGCCGAGAATTGGGACGTTATCACCGTGCAGCAGGTCAGCCAGCTTTCGGGAAAAAAGGATACATATTATCCGTGGCTTACCCGCCTTACGGATTTTATCGGAGCGCATACCGACGCGAAGATCGTCTTTCACGAAACGTGGGCGTACGAGGACGGCTGCGGACATCCGGGATTTGCAAACTATCATAACGACCGCGAGGAGATGGAAAAGGAGATCGCCTCTGCCTGCGCGGAGATCTGCAAAAGAGAAAAACTCGACGCCGTGCGCACGGGAGATTTTATCGCCGCGCTTCGGAAAAACGACTTTTTCAACGTAAAGAAAGGGGGAATTTCTTTAAGCAGGGACGGCTTTCACCTCAATTTAAGCCACGGCAGGCTTGCCGCCGCGGGCGTATGGGTGAAGTTTTTCACGGGAAAAATTCCCGCGTTTTTCAAACGGCGCGATTTATCCGAAGGGTTTCAGATCATCGCGGAAGCGCTCGGTCAATAAATTAAGGGGAAGAAGAGAATGGATTTTTCTTTTTGCTACGAAGGAAAAAAATACCGTGCGGCAGATCTTTGCGCAATTTCGCGCGGGAAGGAAGAAATATACGAACTCGGCTGTCTGCGCATTACGCGGGAGAGCAGAAAATATGCGTTCGGCGCGGAATATTCGCTGCTGCATTTTGAAAATACGGGGGAGGAAAACAGCCGTACGATTTCGATACGGTGCGTTTTTTGATAGAGGAATACAAATCCGTGCGGAAATACTATGCCTGCGATTATTATCCGATATTCGGCCATCCCGAGGACGAATACGCGTGGGCGGGCTGGCAGTTCCACGACGAGGCGGCGGACGAAGGGGTGGTCGTCGCGTTCCGTCGGAAAAATGCGCTTGCGGAGCGCGTCACGGTGCCGCTCGGCGGGCTGAAACCGGAAAAGATTTACGAATTTATCCATTCCGACACGGGAGAAAAGAAGGAATATACGGGCGCGGAACTCAAAGAAAAAGGCCTGCCCGTTACATTGCCTGAAAAGCGCTCTTCCGCGCTCTTCAGATACAGGGAAAAAGGAGGAGAAAGAAAAAGATGAGGGATTTCGGATACGTAAAGCGTTTTGAAAAACTGGGATTCGGGCTGTTTGTGCACTTCGGGTTGTACAGCATAACGGGAAAGGGAGAATGGATCTATTCCCATCTTTCCGAACGGGAACGGGAAAAATATTTCGCCCTGCCCGCAAAATTCCGCGTGAAGGCGAATTGGGCGAAAGAACTCGCGCGCGCCGCGAAAAACGCGGGGGGCAGGTATATCACGCTCACCGCCCGCCATCACGACGGTTTTTCGCTCTACGATACCTGCGGGCTGAACGATTTCGACGCGCCGCACTCCGCCGCGGGCAGGGATCTGGTGCGGGAGTTTACGGATGCGTGCCGCGAGCAGGGGATCGTGCCGTTTTTCTATCACACGCTTCTCGACTGGCATCATCCGGATTACAATCAAAATTTCCCCGCTTATCTCGATTATCTGATCGAAAGCGTGCAGCTCCTCTGCGAAAACTACGGCAAAATCGGCGGGATCTGGTTCGACGGAATGTGGGATAAGCCGAACGAAAACTGGCAGGAAGACAGATTATATTCCGTCATCCGCGCCCGTCAGCCCGAAGCGATGATCATCAACAACACCGGGCTTTCCGCCCTCGGCAAAGTGGGGCATTTCGAGCTGGACAGCGTCACGTTCGAGCGGGGCAATCCCCGATTCGTCGATCGTTCCGACAGGCCGCGCGCGGGTGAAATGTGCCAGGTGCTCAACGACCACTGGGGATATGCGAAGGGCGATTGCAATTATAAATCCGTGAAAGAACTCATAGAAAACCTTGTGGACTGCCGCTATTGCAACTGCAATTTTCTGCTGAACACGGGGCCGAAGGGCAACGGTTCGCTCAACGGCACGGATGCGGCGCTCCTTTCCGAAATCGGAAAGTGGGTGCGGGCGAACAAGGGCTTTTTCTACGAGGCGAAGAGTTCCGATCTGCAATGTGAGGGCGGTCTGGCGCTGACCGACGGCAAATACGATTACATCGCCGTGAAAGACGTGCAGATGCAGGCGGACGCAAACGTGACGATCTGGGAAAAACACAGGGAGATCGTCCTGCCCGGAACCGTGAAGATAAAAAGCGCTTGCTGGCTGGACAGCGGCGAAAAGATAGCAGTCGAAAACAATCGTTTCGCGGTGAAACCTTTTCCGTACGGCACGAGTTTGTCCGTGCGGGTGGCGAAACTCGAACGGGAAAAATAAAGAATCAGGAGGAATACGGAATGAAACCGAAAATCGGAATCCGCCCGACCATAGACGGCCGCTGGGGCGGAATCAGGGAAGGTCTGGAAGAGCAGACCATGCAGATGGCGAAGGACGCGAAAAAACTCATCGAGGAAAACGTGTTCTACGCGGACGGCAGCAAGGCGGAAGTGGTGATTTCGCCCTGCACGATCGGCGGCGGCAAGGAAGCCGCGGCGTGCGCGGAGTTTTTCAAAAAGGAAAACGTTACCGCCACGCTCACGGTAACGCCGTGCTGGTGCTACGGCAGCGAAACTATGGATCTCGATCCGCTCACCGTCAAGGCGGTGTGGGGCTTTAACGGCACGGAGCGCCCGGGCGCGGTGTATCTTGCGGCTTGTATGGCCGCGCACGCGCAGCGCGGACTGCCCGCCTTCGCGATTTACGGCGAGGACGTGCAGGACGTCGGGATGAGCGGCATCACGCCGGACGTGGAGGAAAAGATTTTGCGTTTCGCGCGGTGCGCGCTGGCGGTCGGGCAGATCCGCAACAAGGCGTATGTTTCCATCGGCTCGGTGGCGATGGGCATCGGCGGCAGTTTCCTCGACGCGAATATGATGCAGAAATATTTCGGCATCCGCGCGGAATGGGTGGATATGACGGAGATTCTCCGCCGCATCGACCTCGAAATCTACGACAAAGAAGAATACGAAAAAGAACTCGCATGGATCAAAAAGAACTGCAAGGAAGGCAAGGACAATAACGGCGGAATTTGGGGACAGAAGGATTTCACGCGGGAAGAGCTGGATAAACAGTGGGAATTCGTTGCGAAAATGACGCTCATCATCAAGGATATTATGCTGGGCAACGAAAAGCTGAACGACATCGGCCGCCACGAAGAGGCGCTCGGCAGGAACGCCGTTTTCGCGGGATTCCAGGGTCAGCGTATGTGGACGGACTATAAGCCAAACGGCGATTATACCGAGGCTATCCTCAACTCCACTTTCGACTGGAACGGCAGGAAACAGCCGCTCATCCTCGCGACGGAAAGCGACAACTGCAACGGCCTGGCGATGCTGTTTGAAAATATGCTCACGGGGCAGGCGAGCGTGTTCGCGGACGTGCGCACGTTCTGGAGTCCCGCGGCGGTGGAACGCTGCACGGGCTGGAAGCCCGAGGGCAGGGCGGCAAACGGCTTTATGCACCTCATCAACAGCGGCGCCGCCGCGCTCGACGGCACGGGCGCGTGCAAAAACGAAAAGGGCGAATCCGAAATGAAACGCTGGTGGAACGTGACGGACAAGGATATTTCCGCCATGATGAAAGCGACGAAATTTTCTCCCGCGAACAGGGGATATTTCCGCGGCGGCGGATTTTCGAGCACCTATTCCACGGAAGGGGAAATGCCCGTTACGCTCGTGCGCGTGAATATGGTGGACGGCGTCGGATACACTATGCAGATCGCCGAGGGCTGGACGGTCGTGCTCCCCGAAAAGGTAAACAAAACGCTTTGGGAAAGAACGGACCTTACCTGGCCTTCCACCTGGTTCGTTCCGCGGCTGAACGATACGAACGCCTTTTCGAGCGTATATAACGTGATGGCGAACTGGGGAGCGAATCACGGCGCGTTCACATACGGGCATATCGGGAAGGATCTCATCACGCTCGCGAGTATGTTCCGCATCCCCGTTTCCATGCACAACATAGAGGATAAGGATATCTACCGTCCGCATGCGTGGAGCGCGTTCGGCACGAAGGATTTAGAAGGCGCGGATTACAGGGCGTGCGCGCACTATAAAGAACTTTACAAGTAATGGAATAATGCTTAAAAAAACGAGCCGTAAACTGATGTTTTACGGCTCGTTTATGTTTATCGTTTTATGGCTTGCAAAGGGCTTTTTCCCGTTCGCTTTTTATAAGCTTCGGCAAAGCGGGAGGCGGAGGAAAATCCCGTTTGCGCGGCGATTTCCGTAACCGACAGATCGGTGTTTTTCAGAAGGTCTTCCGCGTGCGCCATCCGTACGCGCGCAAGATACTGCATCGGCGTGCAGCCGAGCGTGAGGCGGAAGGAGCGGATGAGGTGATATTTGTTCACGAAAAACTTTTCCGCCAGAAAATCGAGCGTGATCTTCTGCGCGAAATACGTTTCCATATACCTGCTGCACAGCCAGACGGCTTTTCCCGCTCCGCTCATCGGCAGCGGTTCTTCCGCGCGGAAATTGTTCAGCCCCGTCAGGCGGAGGATGAGAATGAGCAGTTCGTTCACCGCGCCCAGCACGGCAGCCTGCCAGAAAGGCTTTTTCGCGCCGATCTCCGCGTCTATTTTGGCAAGCAGCGCGCGGAATTCCTGGCGGTGCCCGGGAAAATCGAATACGTAGCTTTTCGTGAGAAACTCATCGGAATTTTCCGAAGTGAAATAGATATCCGCGAGGGAAATTACCGTATATTGCAGCGGCGCTTCGGGGGCGGGAGCGGAAATTTCCGTGTGCGCCACGTACGGGTTGGTTACGACCAGCGTGCCCGTTTCCACGGGGCGCACTTCGCCGCCGTTCACGAACGAGCCTTTGCCGCCCGTGACGAAGAGGATTTCGCTGTACGGGTGGGAATGTTCCGAACTGTTCCAGTCGTTTTCGAATTTGGATTTATCGTAGGATAAAAATTTATAATCGGGGCGGAAATTCCCGTCCCCGAACCGCAGAACGACGCTGCTCACCGTTTGCTCCTCCGCAAAAATACTTCTCTTGAAAAAGCATAATCCGATCGGCCGCTTTTGTCAATTCTTTTTACGCGAAAAATGTCAATATCTTTATAAAAACGGTCAATTTCTGTATTGAAATCTATCCGTTTTCTCTATATAATGGAGATAAAAAGGGCGGAAACGTTTTTCCGCGCGAAAAGGAGGTACTATGAAAACGACTGGCAGGGTTACGATTCCCACGGACGAAAGTTTCGTTGAGGGGACGAAGGAGATCGCGGCAAAATGGGGAGCGGACGCCGTGCGCGACTGCGACGGCACCGTACTTCCCGCGAACGTGGCGGAACTTGCGGACAAGGTATATAACACATATTTCATCGTGCGCGGAGATAACGAATGGGCGGACAAGCACCCCGAGGAAACGCACCGCACCTTTCTGATGAGCGAGCGCACGCTCGCCGAGGGCAAAACGCTGGAAATCGAGGTGATGAAGGGGTATTTTCCGCAGCAGATCGTTCCCGATTGGGAAAATCTTTCCTATTGGGAAGTGATCGACCGCACGACGGGAGAGGTCGTTTCCGATTGGAAAGCGGACGAGGCGCGGGGGATCGTGAAGATCGAAAAAGCCGAGGAAATGCACGAATACACCGTGGATTTTATGGCGAAAGTCATCTGGCATCCCGTGCAGATTTATAACTATCTCACGAATAACTGGACGTGCGCAAAACAGAAGATGTACGATCCCGCGTTCCCGCACACCGCGGAGTATATCAAGGAACATATGCGCAAATGGTGCGACGAGCATCCCGAAACCAACGTGGTGCGCTTTACGACCTTCCTCTATCAGTTCACGCTGATTTTCAACGAGCAGGGCAAGGAAAAATACGTCGATTGGTTCGGCTACGGGCTTTCCACGTCGCCCGCTATGCTCGAAGATTTCAAAAAGGAATACGGCTACGCCCTCCGCGCGGAAGATTTTATCGACGGCGGCTGCTACAACACGCCTTTCCGCGTGCCGAATAAGCGCTTTAAAGATTATATGGAGTTCGTGGAAAAGCGGGTGTGCAGAACGGTCCGCTCTCTCACGGATATCGTGCACGAAAAGGGCAAAGAGGCGATGATGTTCCTCGGCGACGACTGGATCGGCGCCGAACCCTACGGCGAACACTTTGCCGAAACGGGGCTGGACGCCGTTGTCGGCAGCGTGGGCGGCGGCGTTACCGTGCGTATGCTCTCCGAGATTCCGCACGTAAAATACAGGGAAGGCAGGTTTTTGCCCTATTTCTTCCCCGATACTTTCTTTGAAGGCAACGAGGAAAACGCGGTTGCCGAACTCAACCGCAACTGGACGACGGCGCGCCGCGCGATGATGCGCAAGCCGCTCGATCGCATGGGATTCGGCGGATATCTCTCGCTCGCGGCGAAGTTCCCGACGTTCGTGGACAGGGTGAGCGAGATCTGCGAGGAGTTCCGCGGCATCGTGGATATGGCGGGCAAGGCGAAACCCTATTGCGGGCTTACCGTCGCCATCCTCAACTGCTGGGGCAAAAAGCGCAGCTGGATGAGCCATATGGTTGCGCACGAACTGTGGTATCAGCCCGTTTATTCCTATCAGGGCATCCTCGAAGCCATCAGCGGGCTGGCGGTCAACGTGAAATTCGTTTCCTTTGAAGACGTGAAAGCGGGCATCGACGGGGATATAGACGTCATCATCAACGTGGGCGACGGCTACACCGCTTATTCGGGCGGGGAATACTGGAACGACGAAGGCGTCGTCCGCGCGATCCGCTCCTGGGTGCGCGAAGGGCACGGCTTCATCGGCGTGGGCGAACCTACCGAATACGTGAAGGGCGGCAGGACGTTCGTGCTCGCGGACGTGCTCGGCGTCGATAAGGAAATCGGCTTTACCATGAGCGAGGATAAATACAACATCGAAAAGAAGGCGCATTTCATCACGGAAGACGTTCGCGGAGAGATCGATTACGGCGAGGGCAAGAAGAACATCTACGCTCTGCCCGGTGCGGACGTGCTCGACATCGAATTTTCCGACCGTTTCAGAAGGAACGTGAACGTGGGCGAGGTCAAACTCGCGGCGAACGCCTGCGGCAAGGGGCGCGGCGTGTATATCGCGGGGCTGCCGTACAGCGCGCAGAACGCGCGGCTCTTATACAGGGCGATGTTCTGGAGCGCAGGCAAGGAAAACGAACTGAAAAGGGCGTTCGTTTCCGATCCCGCCACGGAATGCACCTACTATCCCGAAATGAAGAAATACGCGGTGATCAACAACGCCGCGGAAGCGAAAAAGACGGTGTTCTACGATATCGACGGCAACGAAAAAGAACTTGCCCTCGGACCGGGAGAGATCGTCTGGATAGGCTGAACGGAATAAAAAAACGCCGCTTTTTGCGGCGTTTTTTTGTTCGGCGCTGCATTCGGGTTTTATCGTTTTCAAAAAGGGGAAAGATCTTATCCGAGCGCCCCGTCGGGGCGCGTGAAAAACGGGAGGTTTTTTATATGGCGTACAGTTTCAAGGGCGCGATCTCCTTCGGGCTGATCTATATCCCCGTCACGCTCACCGCGGCGATACGGGAAAACGACATCGGGTTCAATATGCTCGATAAAAAGACGAAGTCGCGCATCCGCTACAAAAAAACGTGCGTGGACTGCGGCGACAGGGAAGTGAAACGGCAGGATATCGTGAAGGGATACGAATACGAGGAGGGGAAATACGTCATCTTCACGGAAGAGGATTTTGAAAAGGTGAAGTCCAAAAAGGATAAGAACATCGCCATCGAGCGTTTCGTGGAACTGAAAGAGATCGATCCGCTTTATTTCGACCGCGCCTTTTACGTCGCGCCCGCGGGCGCGGAAAAGGCGTTCTGCTTATTGCTCCGCGCCATGGAAGAAGAGGGCAAGGCGGGCGTGGCGCGGGCGGTGTTCGGCAACAAACAATCGCTCATCGCGCTCCGCGCGAAGGACGGGGAAATGCTCCTCAATACGATGTATTTTTACGACGAGGTGCAGGAAAATCCCGCAAAAAAGACGGAGGCGGAGGTGAGCGAACAGGAGCTTGCCTTGGCGAAAACCCTCATCGAGGGAATGAGCGGGCATTTCAAGGCGCAGGATTATAAGGACGAATACCGCGAGCGTCTGCTCGCCGCCATCGAACGGAAAATTTCGGGAAGGGAGATCGTTTCGCCCAAAGAGAGCGGCGGGAAAAAAGTGACCGATCTGATGGAGGCGCTCCGCCTGAGCCTGAAAGAGGTCAAGCCCAGAAAGGGGACGAAAGCCGCGCCCGCACGCAAGGGCGAAAAAGCGGCGAAAACCAAAAAGGCGCAGTAAGCGGCGAAAACGGAGGCGAACAATGGCGAAGAAGCTGGAAACATACCTCAATAAGCGCGATTTTACAAAGACGGCGGAGCCGCGCGGGGGGAAGAAGGTTGCGGGCGGAAGAAAATTTGCCGTGCAGTTTCACCGCGCGCGCAGAGATCATTACGATTTCCGCCTGGAATGGAAGGGCGTTCTCTTAAGCTGGGCGGTGCCGAAAGGCCCTTCTTTCGACCCGAAGGACAAGCGGCTGGCGGTGCGCGTGGAGGATCATCCCGTCGAATACGCGGATTTCGAGGGCAATATCCCGAAGGGCGAATACGGAGGCGGCGCGGTGATGCTGTGGGACGAAGGAGAATGGGCGCCCGTCGGCGATTTCGCCGCGGGGCTGGAAAGCGGTTCGGTGAAGTTCATCCTTTTCGGAAAGCGAATGAAAGGCGACTGGGCGCTCGTGCGTATGAAAGACGGTAAAAACTGGCTGCTCATCAAGGAAAAGGACGAATACGCGCGCGTGGCGGGGGCGGAAACATACGCGGAGAGCGTGAAGAGCGGGCGCACCGTGGAGGAGATCGCCCGCGGCGTTTCGGAAAATCCCTTCCGCCATGCCGAAGTGCAGCTTGCCGAACTCGTGAAAACGCCGCCCGAGGGAAAAGAATGGCTGTTTGAAGTGAAATACGACGGGTATCGGATCGTCGCTTTTTCGGATAGAAACGGCGTGCGGCTGGACAGCAGGAACGGGCTGGATTTCACGGAGAAGTTTCCCGCCGTCGCCCGCGCGATGGCGGAATTCGCGAAAGGCAGAGCGTTTGTGCTCGACGGGGAGATGGTGGTCGCCGACGAAAACGGGAGAACGGATTTTCAGAAACTGCAAAGATACGTAAAGTCGGGGCGGGGCGGCCCCGCCGTGTATATGGCGTTCGATCTGCTGGCGATAGACGGCAGGGACATCCGAAATCTTCCCCTTACGGAGCGGAAAGAAAAACTTTCCGCGCTTTTGAAAAACGCGCCCGAAAACATCTGTTTCGGCGAGCACGTGGAAGGGGAGGGCGCCGCCTGTTTCCGCG
>CALVZR010000105.1 GCA_944372565.1 uncultured Clostridia bacterium
GAAAAGCTCGTACAAAACGTGGAGGCCGCCATGAAAAACTTCCATCTGGATCTGCGGACGGCCTGCGAGGGGCTTGGCTCCTCACTGAAGGAATATGAAAGGGCAAAAAAGCTTTTGTTATTTCGCCTACGCCTCCGCCGCGGCGGAATTTATGTTCGCAAAGCCGCTCGCGTTCGGCGAGGACGGGCTGATGCGGTCGGGCACCGTCGTGAGGCACCTCGTTCTGCCGCAGAACACCGAAGATTCCGCGCGCGTGCTCGACTGGTTCGCCCCCTTCAAAGACAGGGCGTATTTTTCGCTGATGGCGCAATATACCCCTTTCGGGGAGATTTCCGCCTTTCCGGAACTGCAAAGAAAGATCACGCGGCGGGAATACGAAAAGGTGCTTTCCCACGCGCTTTCGCTCGGCATAGAAAACCTTTTCGTGCAGGATACGCGCGCCGCGGGCGAGGAATATATCCCCTCCTGGGATTTTTAAGCGAAGTTTTCCGCATCCGTTTTTTTGCTTTACGTCCTTGACAAACGAAATCCTTTTCTTTATAATGTTATGTACCGCGGGAGTTTGTCAGTGTCCGCGAAATACAAAAGGAGGATTGTTTGTTATGTTTAAAGGTATGGAAAAGGTTTGGGACATCCTCGGCGAAATCCTCGCCGTCGTGATGGTGCTGGTGTACGCGCTGCTCATCATCAACGCGAAATTCCAGTTCATTCCCGAAGGGACGTTCATGAACATTCTCGAAATCATCCGCACGTACGGCTCCATTCTGCTCGTCGCGGTGGTCGGGCTGGAAGCGATGTCCAAGCGCAACGTGATCTTTCAGATCATCTTCATCGCGCTGCTCGCGCTCATCGTCGTGTTTATGTTCTTCCCCGAAACGTATCAGAACCTGATCAATCTGGTGTAAGAGAGAAAGCGCTCCGCTTTGCAAAGCGGAGCGCTTTTTTTTCTTGCAAGCGGGGCGGTTTTATGATATACTGAACGTATGAAAACGGTTGCGAAATTTTACAAGGTGGACAGGGCCGTGTTTGAAAACGCGGCGAAAGAGAGCGGCTTTCCCGCGGATTACGAAGACGTGCTCCTCCCCCGCCGCGCCACGGCGGGCAGCGCGGGATACGACTTTTTCGCCCCCGCGGCGTTCACGCTCCGCCCGGGAGAGAGCGTGAAAATCCCCACGGGCGTGCGCGCGAAAATCGAAGAAGGGTATTTCCTCGCGGTGTATCCGCGCAGCGGGCTGGGCTTCAAATTCCGCCTGCAGCTCGATAACACCGTGGGCATCATCGATTCCGATTATTACTTTTCGGATAACCAGGGGCATATCGTGATCAAGCTGACCAACTGCTCCTACGAAGGCAAAGAAGTTTCCGTGAAAAAGGGGCAGGGATTCGCGCAGGGCATATTCATGCAGTATTTCCTCGCCGAGGACGACGACGCCACCGCCGCGCGCAACGGCGGGTTCGGCTCCACCACAAAGGGGTAAATCCATGAAGATCACTTCAAAATTCACCGTGGCGGTGCACACGCTGCTCGTCATATACACGTTTTCGGATACGAAAAAAACCACTTCGGAGTTTATCGCCGCGAGCGTACGGGTAAACCCCGTGGTGATCAGAAGAACGCTTTTAAGCCTGAAAGCCGCGGGCATCGTGGAAGTGAAGGCGGGCAGCGGCGGCGCGCGCATCGTGAAAGATCTCAAAGACGTTTCGCTTTACGATATCTATAAGGCGGTGGACTGCGTGGACGGCGGGCTGTTTCATTTTCACGAAAACCCGAACCCCGCCTGCCCCGTGGGGAAAAACATCCACGCCGTGCTCGACAATCGCCTTTCGGACGCGCAGGCGGCGATGGAAAACGAACTTAAAAAAGTTACGCTTGCCGACCTCACGCGCGATCTCGGCGAAAAATTATAATGCGCCGCGCGCCGCGGCGTTCTTTATAAAAAAACATTTCCGCACATTTTTGCCGCCTCGAAACGGGGCGGCTTTTTTGCGCCGCTTTCACTTCCGTTTTTCTTTCGCCCGCCTTTTCCCCGTTCTGCACGTATCCCACGCCTTTCTTTTCCGTATTCCCTTTTTACACGCGCCCGCCCCGTGCCCCATCTCCCGACCGCCGTTTCCGCCGCAAGAGCAAAGCCCGCCGCGCGCCGCCGCTCTTTCTTCCGCGTTTTTCTCCCCCGCGCGCCCGCATATCTATCTGCATTCCCCTTTCCCCGATTTCCCTTTCGGGGGCGCTTTCTCACCTTCAAAAAATTTTTCGGAAAAAATAAAAAATTTTAGTTGTAACGCTTGACATTACAATATAGGAGCGCTATACTGTCGATGTAATCAAAAAGATTACAGCAAGAAAAACAAACGACAGGAGGTCAACGAAAATGAAAAAAGTAGCAGTATTGTGTGCGGCGGGAAAACAGGGCCGCTGCCTTGTGGACGAGGCGGCAGCGCGCGGGTACGACGTGACGGGTTTTGTCCGCCGCAAGGCGGAAGGGCTCAACCCGAAGGCGAAAATCGTCGTAAAGGATCTGTTCGATTTAACGCGGGAAGATCTGGCGGGGTTCGACGCGGTGATCGACGCGCTGGGCGCGTGGACGGAAAAAACCCTGCCCGACATCCCCAAAGCGGCGGAATATTTATGCGATCTGCTTTCCGGGCGGCGAAGAACTCATCGTAAACGACAAAGGCGAAAGCCGGATCAGCTATGCCGATTACGCAATCGCTATGATCGACGAGATCGA
>CALVZR010000106.1 GCA_944372565.1 uncultured Clostridia bacterium
GACCCATACCACGTGGGAAGGATATTACAACGCGATGATCTCCGACCTCACCGCTTATCTGGACGATAACGACGATAACGAGAATTTCTACCTCTACCTGCTGCAGCAGGCGTATGTTTCGGATATCCTCAACACCGAGCTGTCCAACGTGCAGTCGGCAATCGTGAACCGTTACAAGACGCCTGACGAAGACGGCAACTATACCGAATACAACGAACAATACGTGAAGATCTACGAAAACAGATATTCGGAATATCTGCAAGACTGATCAGAAATCGGGGCGGGGCAAAACGGTTTGTTTTGCCCCGTTTTGACGGAAAGCGGAAAATGGTTATTTTTTTCGATACGGAAACCACCTCTCTGCGGCCGGGCAGGATCTGCCAGCTTTCCTATATCATGCAGGAAGAAGAGAGCGTTTCGGCAAAGAATATGTTTTTCGACGTCGGGTGGGTGGATCCTTCCGCGGCGGCGGTGCACGGGTTCACGGCGGACGTTCTGAAAGAGCTTTCCCGCGGGCAGATTTTTGCGGACAGGCTGGAAGAGATCAAGGCGGATTTTTCCCGCGCGGACGTGATCGCCGCGCACAATTTCGCCTTCGATTTTATGTTTATGCGCGCGGAGTTCGAGCGGGAAGGGGAGCGCTTCACCTATAAAAACAGCCTGTGTTCCATGAAAAAATTCACGCCGATATGCAAACTGCTCTGCTCCCGCGGGGCGGGCTGGAAATATCCCAAACTGACCGAACTCTGCGAATTTCTGGAAATTTATCCGTACGACATTACGCGCGCGAGCATCGCGCTGTTCGGGGCAGCCCCCGCGGCGCACGACGCGCGCTACGATACCTCCGCGCTGTGGCTGGCGCTCTCTCACGGCGGCAGGGACTACGCGGAGATCGGGGAGGCACTCAAAGCGCGATGACGGACTTTATCAAACTCGAAATGCACGCGCACACCAAAGGCGGCAGTTCGTGCGCGCAGGCGGACGAAAACGCCCTCGCCCGCATCTATGCGGAGGCGGGCTACGGCGGCGTTGTGCTCACCAACCACTGCTGCGAGGCGAGCTTTTCCCTCTATCCGGGAAATAGCTATTGCGAAAAGCTGGACTTTTACTTTTCCCTTTATCAAAAATTCTGCGCCGCGCTCCGCGAGAAGGGCTTAAAGCCCTTTCTCGGCTCGGAAGTGCGCGCTTACGACGCGGAGGGCTATTTCTCCGAATATCTGCTCTACGGGGTAAGCGAGGGCTTTTTTTACGATCATCAACCCCTCTATACGCTCACGCAGAAAGAGCTTTTCGCCCTGTGCGAAAAAAACGGCGTGTTCATGGCGCAGTCCCACCCCTTCCGCACGGGCGTGAAAGCGGGGTATTACGGCTATCTGCACGGCGCGGAGGCGTATAACGGGCACATCCATCACGAAAACCGCAACGCGGCGGCGCGCGCCTTCGCGAAAGGGTTTTCTTTAAAGATGATCTCCGGCACGGACTTCCACGCGGAGGATCAGTCGCCGGACGGCGGCATTCTGCTCCCCGCAGGCGTGGAAACGGACGGGGAACTCGCGGCGTTTTTGTTTGAAAATCAGCCCCGCCTCATCGAGGACGGGCGCGTTCTGCCCTGATCCGGGGCGGAAGGGAACGCGGCGCGCCCGCAAGGCAGAAAGAGCGCGCGGAATGCGCCCTCGGAAAGGAAAACGGATATGGAAGTCGGATTTTTAACGGTTATGCTCACGGTGCTGTCGATGGTGCTCCTCGCGGTGCCGGCGTTCATTTTGGAAAAGTGCAAAGTGCTGCCCGAAAGCGCAACCAAGGCGTTTTCGGCGTTTTTGCTGTTTGCCTGCCAGCCGTTTCTGACCTTCATGAGTTTTCAGCGCACCGAATATCAGCCTTCCGTGCTCACGAACATGCTCATCACGGCGGGGCTGGCGCTCGCGGCGCATTTCGTGATGGTGGGGCTGGTGCTCCTGCTCTTCGCCAAAAAGGGCGCGGACGACCGCGTCCGCGTGGTGCGTTTCGCCTCGGTGTTCGGCAACTGCGGATTTTTCGGACTGCCCTTTCTGCAATCGCTTTTCGATACGGGGGAGATGCTCATCTACGCCGCCGTGTTCGTGGCGATTTATAACCTTCTGAGCTGGACGGTGGGCATCTGGCTCATCACGGGCGATAAAAAATTCATCAAAATCAAAAAGGCGTTTTTAAACCCGCCTTTCCTCGCGCTTTGCGTCAGCCTGCCGCTCTTTATCATTCTCAAACAGCCGTTGAGTTCCATCGGCGAAGCGGGCACGTTTTTAAACGACTTTTTCGTGAAACTGACGGACAGTTTCAATCTCCTCGCGGAGATGACCACGCCCGTTTCGCTTTCCATCGTGGGCATCCGCCTGGCGCAGATGAAGCCGAAGCAGCTTTTCGGGAACGGATGGGTGTATTGTTCCTCCGCGCTGAAACTGCTCGTGTTTCCCCTCGTCGCGTTCGCGATACTGATGCTTTTCCCTTCGGTAAACGTGGAAGTGAAATACTGCGTGTTCTTTTCCTGCGCCATGCCCACCGCCACGCAGACCCTTTTATTTGCCGAACATTACGGCGGCGATCCTTATACCGCCTCTCCCGCGGTGCTCTTAAACACCTGTTTGAGTATCCTCACGATCCCGCTGATGAGCCTGCTTCTGGGCTTTTTGGGGTAAAAATTCCGCAATTCGGGAATTTTTGTGCAAAACGGGGGAAAAGCGGGCGAAAA
>CALVZR010000107.1 GCA_944372565.1 uncultured Clostridia bacterium
TTGCCGAAATGCAGAAACTCCAGATGGTCACCACGGAAGGAAACAACGTGAACGTCGTTGCGGTGGAGGGCAATTTCGACGACTGCCAGACCGCCGTGAAAAAGATCTTCACGGACGAGGATTTCAAAGCCCGCCTGAAAGAGAAAAACACCGTGTTTTCCAGCGCGAATTCCATGAATTTCGGCAGGCTCTCGCCGCAGATCGCCTATTATTTTTCGGCGTATCTCGATTTGGTGAACGCGGAGGAGATCGCGTTGGGCGACGAGGTGGATTTCGTCGTGCCCACGGGCAATTTCGGCGACATCCTCGCGGGGTGGTACGCCAAGAAAATGGGACTGCCCGTCGGCAAACTGATCTGCGCCTCCAATAAAAACAACGTGCTTTCGGATTTCTTCTCCACGGGGGAATACGACGTAAACCGCGAATTTTACAAAACGATGTCGCCCTCGATGGATATTCTCGTTTCCAGCAACCTCGAACGGCTGATCTTCGAGCTGGACGGCAGGGACGCCGCCGCCACGGCGCAGAAGATGAAATCCCTTTCCGAAACGGGAAAATTCACCGTTACCGCGGCGCAGCGCGCCCGCCTCTCGGCGGATTTTGCCGCGGGATTCTGCGATGAAGACGTCTGCCGCGAAACCATCGGGAATTTCTTCGAGGAATACGATTACGTGCTCGACCCGCATACCGCCGTCGCCGTGGGCGTTTACGACGGCTACGCCTGCGAAAACCCCGTCCGCCCGACGGTGATCTTATCCACGGCAAGCCCGTATAAATTCTCACAGGACGTATATTTCGCGCTGACGGGAAAGCGGGAGGAGGACGCCTTCCTCGCGGCGGACAAACTGGAAAAGATGAGCGCCGTGCCCGTGCCGCCGCAGATCTCCGCGCTGAAAGAAAAAACCGTCCGCTTTGCGGAGAGCGCGAAAAAGGAAGAGCTGGGGGAAATCGTGCTGCGCTTTGCGGAAAAAAAGTAAAAAATATCGCGAAACCTGCGAAAAAGAAAGGCAATTACTCCGTTTGTAATTGCTTTTTTTCTTTTTCTGTGATAAAATGATATCCTGTAAAGGAATATGCAAATAAGGAAAAGGGCGGATTTAGCGCTTTTTTATCCTTTACGTGCAGAACACGGAGAAATACTTATGGACAAGAAGATCATTTTAAGCGGAATACAACCCAGCGGCATCCTCACGATCGGAAACTATCTCGGCGCCATCAAGAACTGGGAAACCATGCAGGACGAATACGACTGCCTGTTCATGCTTGCCGATCTTCACACCCTCACGGTGAAGCAGGATCCCGCGCGGCTCCGCGCGAATACGTACGAGCTCACGGCGCTTTATCTCGCCTGCGGGCTGGATCCCGTGAAGTCCGTTCTCTTTTTGCAGTCGCACGTGCCCGCGCACGCCGAACTCACGTGGATTCTGAACACCGTTTCCTATCCCGGAGAGCTTTCGCGGATGACGCAGTTCAAGGATAAAAGCCTGAAACATGCGGACAATATCAATATGGGTCTGATGGATTATCCCGTGCTCATGGCGGCGGATATCCTGCTCTATCAGGCGGACGTGGTGCCCATCGGTGCGGATCAGAAACAGCACCTCGAACTCACGCGAGATCTCGCCGTGCGCTTCAACAACCGCTACGGCGAAACCTTCAAGGTGCCCGAGGCATATATCGGCAAGATGGGCGCCAAGATATACAGTTTGCAGGAACCCGGCAGGAAGATGAGCAAGTCGGACGAAAATCCCAACGGCTTCGTTTCCATGGACGACGACGAGGCGACCGTTCTGCGCAAGTTCAAGCGCGCGGTTACGGACAGCGGCAGCGAGATCCGCCGCGGGGAGGACAAGCCCGGCATCACCAACCTCATCAACATCTATTCCCTCTTTTCGGGGAAGAGCGCGGAGGAAACCGAACGCGAATTCGAAGGCGCCGGCTATGCCGATTTCAAAAAGCGCGTGGGCGAGGCGGTTGCCGCGGGCATAGAACCCATCCGCGCGGAAAAGAACAGAATCCTCAAAGACAAGGGGTATATCGACAAACTGCTTTCCGAAGGGGCGGACAGGGCTGCATATCTCGCGAACAAAACTCTCCGCAAGGTCTATAAGAAAGTCGGCCTCGTGCCGCGGGTGAAAGGCTGATGTTCGGTTATATCAGGACGGATCTGCCAAACCTGTACATCAAGGATTCGGTTTTATACCAGTCGTTTTACTGCGGGCTGTGCAAAAGCATCGGCGGCAAGTGCGGGCAGTGCGGAAGATTCGCGCTCAATTACGACCTCACTTTTCTCTCCGCCCTCGCGCACAACCTCGCGGGAGAGGACATAAAGATAGAAAAACAGCGCTGCGTGCTCCATTGGTTCATCGGCCGCCCCGTGGCGGTGAGGGACGAACTGAGCGACCGCATCGCCTGCCTGAACGTCATTCTGGCGTATTATAAGGTTGCGGACGACATCGAGGACGACAAAAAGGGGCGGGGGAAAAGGGCTTTTCTCCGCAAATCGTATCGGCGCGCCGCCGCGGCGGAGAGCGCGATGGACGAAATCGTGCGCAAAAATTATGCCGAACTCGTCGCGTACGAAAAGACCGGGGGCGGCAGCGTGGATATGGCGGCGGACCCGTTCGGGCGGATGATCAGGGAACTTTTCAAAGAACTGCTCGGCGAAAAATGAGGCGGGAAAGAGGAAGAACTCGGGTATAATCTCGGCAAGTGGATCTACCTGATCGACGCGCTCGACGATTTCGATAAGGACAAGAAAAAAGGAAGATACAATCCCTTCGTTTGCGCCTATCCCGACGTGCAGGACAGGGAAACGCTTTGCAGGGAGAAAAAGGAAGAAGTGGAATTTATCTTCGGCACGCTGCTCACGGCGATCGCGGCGGGGGCGAAGGAACTGAAATACCAATTCAATCACGACCTGACGGACAATATTTTATTCCGCGGGCTGGGCGTCAGAACCAAACAGGTGATGGCGGGCGAAAAGAAAAAGAAAGAAAAAGGAGCGAAAAATGCAGGAAAACTATAGAATTCTCGGCATCAGCGAAAACGCGAGCGACGAAGAGCTGGAACAGGCTTATAAAACGTTGAAAGCAAAATACCGCGAAGAGCGTTTCCTGGAAGGCGAAGCGGGCAACGCCGCGGCGAAGAAACTCACGCAGGTGGAAACCGCCTATGCGGAGATCAAGGCCGCCCGCGAACAGAAGAAGGGCGCGGAAAGCAGCGATTTCGATTTTTCCGAAGTCGAGGCGTTATTAAAAGCGGGCAACATCTCCGCCGCGCAGGAAAAGCTCGATAATTATAACGACCGCAACGCGGAGTGGCACTATCTGCAATCGGTGGTGTTCTATAAAAAGAACTGGACGAACGAGAGCAAAAAACAGCTTGAAATCGCCATGAACATGGAGCCTACCAATAAAAAATACAGCGAAGCCTATACCAAGCTCAAAGAAAAGATAGAGTTCACCGAAAAGCAGTTCAAATCCGGCAATACGGATTTCGGCGGCAACGCGGCGGGGCAGCCCGCGGGCGAAAAGCAGATGGGCGGGGACGCCTGCGGCTCCATGATGAACTTCTGCACCACGCTTTGCTGTATGGATATGCTTTGCAGCTGCTGCTGCCGGTAAGATATGAAAAGCCGCGTCGTCGCGCTCTCGGCGGTTTCGGCGGGTTTCGTCGCGCTGTTTCTCACGCTGGGAGCGTATATTTCCTTTATCGATATTTTTGCCGTGATCATCGCGTCGGTATTCGTGGTGCTGCCCATGTACCTCGATTCCGTGCTCGGCAGCGTGCTCTCCTTTCTGGCGGGCGGGCTGATCGCCTTTCTGCTCAGCGGGGTGAATATCTTTTCGCTGGTGTGGCCGTCGTATTTTCTCTTCTTCGGCCTGCTGCCGATCTTGAATTATCTCGTCGGAAAAAAGAACTTTAACAAAACCGCGTGGTTTTTCATCAAACTCGTGTGGTTTCTGGCGGTGTGCGCCCTGCTCGTGTTTTATTACCTTTCGGTGATGAATATCGAAATCGAATACGTTTTCAGCCTGTTCGGCAGGGATTTCGATCTGAGCGGCGTGGCGAACATAGAACTCATCGCGGGGTGCGCGCTCGGCTTGTTCTGCGCGATCTTCTTTCTCGTGTACGACAGGTTCGCCGTGCTCTCGCAAAGATACGTGAACAAGGTGCTCTCGCGCATTCTGAAAAAATAAAGCCATGATAGAAAAAAATCAGGAAAGGATCTCCGTCGTCGCCGCGGTCGGCGCGGGCGGGGAAGGAATCGTAAAGGAAGAAGGATGCGTCATTTTTCTTCCCTTTGTTTTTTCAGGGGAAAAAGTGCGCTACAAGATTTTGAAGGTCAAAAAGAACGTCGCTTTCGGCAAGGTGCTGGAAGTGCTCGCGCCCGCGCGCGAGCGGGTGCGGCCCGTCTGCCCGCTGTTCACGAAGTGCGGCGGCTGCCGCTTGCAGCATCTCGCTTATCCCGATCAGCTGGAACTCAAACGCGCCGCCGCGGCGGATTGCTTTCACAAGATCGCGGGGCTGGATCTCGAAATTCCGCCCGCGGTTCCGGCGGAGCGGCAGTACGGATACAGAAACAAACTGCAGATTCCGGTGGTTTGGCAGAACGGGGAAACGGTGATCGGCTTTTATGCGGAAAATTCCCATCGCGCCGTAAAGACGGAGCGGTGCGCCATTCAGCCCGGAGGGGCGGAGCGCGTCATCGCCGTTTTCAACGAATATATCAAAACTTTCGGGATAAAGGGGTACGACGAGCAGTCGCACGGCGGCGAGCTCAGGCACATCGTGGCGCGCGGCGTGGACGGGAAATATATCGTTACGGCGGTCGCCCTTTCGGAAAAACTGCCGCATACCGAATT